>JAZNZT010000012.1:0-2419 GCA_045595075.1 Faecousia sp. | reverse complement strand
GTTTGCGGCTGCCCTATTTCCCCAAAGGAGGACTGGCCTATGATGCCGCCGTTAACCGTAATCTTTGGCTCTTACCAGGCTAAGCAATTTGATGAAGGCACCTGGTTTATTAACTTTATGGAGGGCAGTCAGAACCTCTATCTTCTGGAGGGAACAGAAAAAGCCCTTTTGATTGATACCGGCTATGGTACCAATACACTTGCAGCTTTTGTAAAAACGCTGACGGATAAGCCTTTGCTGGTGGCCAACACCCATTTCCATCCCGACCACGCAGGTGGTAACGGAGAGTTCCCCTCCGTGATGATGCACCACAACTGGGCAGCAGATGCAAATGCTGTAAAGCCCGGCCCGAATCTCCCCTTTGATATTTCCGCCCTGCCGCACCCTGATTATGAAAAGGTGCCGCTTCATGGCGGTGATGTCATTGATCTGGGCAGTCGGAAAATTGAAGTGCTGGAACTCTGTGCCCACTCCAATTCTTCTCTGGCATTTTTGGATCGGGCGCATCGTTTCCTGATTTGTGGCGATGAGCTGGAAGCCGGACAGGTATTGCTGTATGACCTGTCTGCTAGCGGAGCACCGTACGATCTGGAGCAGCGGCTTATTTCTCACAGAGAGAATATGCGACGTCTGAAGGCGTTGCAGCCGGAACTTGACTGCCTGCTTCCCAACCACAATGGATTCCCCATTGATATTTCTTACATTGACGACTTCATCGCTCTGGCAGATGCTTGTTTCTCCGGCGATGCGATCATAGAAGACAAACTGAACCACCGATTCATTGAAATGGATCCGATTGCACCGCGACTGTGTCGCGTGAAGCTGGGTCGTGTCAGTTTCTTTATGGAAAAAGATCTGTTGATGCAGTTTTACGGAAAAGAATAACATACCGAGGAGGAAAACCATGCACATTGCAGTTGTATCTCTGGGTGCCTTTGGCCATGTGAATCCCACGCTTTCCGTGGTGACTGAACTGGTCAGCCGCGGTGTCCGTGTTACTTATTTTACGGTGGAGAGCTTCCGCCATATCATCGAGCCTACCGGTGCTAAATTTGTACCTGTCAACTCCTGGATGTCAGAAAACGACAAGCATAATGAAAAAAAGGAAGATAACGGTGAGCAGCAGGACGATGGCGCAGCCGGTGCACCCTTTGTCTTCATGATGGAGGCAGGTGCCAACATTGACGGCATTCTGGAAGTGCTTCGGGAAGATCCCGCAGACGCCATCATGCACGACTTTGCCGGAATTGCGGGAACCATGGCCGCTGATATTCTGCACATCCCCAATATCATGATCTACACCAGCTATCCTTCTAATGAAACCTATTCCGTAGCGGAGGCCTTTGAAAATATTCCCAAGGCTCATCCCCTGCGTCTGGCTGCAGAGGGTATGGCCAAGGAATATGCCGCAAAGTACGGTTGCCGTGAAATGACCTTCAAGGAAATTTTTGACGGCCAAGGTGACTTGAATCTGGTCATGGTTCAGAAACGACTGGTTCCTATGAGCGAAAGCTTTGATGACAGATTTGTTTTCACTGGCGTGCAGATCGGCAAACGCCCTGCTTTCGGTACCTGGAAAGCTCCAGAGAACGGCAAGCCTTTGCTGTATTCCTCTCTGGGCACTGCCTTCAATAACTGGCCTGAGTATTATCCCATTCTCTTTGATGCGGTACGTGATCTGGATATTAATGTATTTGCTGCGCTTGGTGCCATTGACCCCGCAGATCTGAAAGACATTCCGGCAAATGTGGAGGTGGCACAGATGGTGCCTCAGCTGGACATTCTCTCTCAGGCATCTGCCTTTATTACCCACGCAGGCATGGGCGGTACCGGTGAAGCAATTTACTATGGTGTTCCCATGATTGCTATCCCCCAGATGGAGGAGCAGGCCATCACCGCAAGACAGATCGTCAAGAACGGCCTCGGCTTTGCATTCCTGGATAAGAAGCAGATTACCAGCGAAGCTCTCAAGGAAGCAATCGTCAACCTGCTGGAAGATCCTTCCTATCGCAACACCGCAAAAGAATTCAGCGATGATATGAAAACCCTTGGTGGTGCAAAGGCATCCGCTGACGCAATTATGCGTTTTCTGGAAAAGTAAAACGCATGGAAAGCATAGCGTCCGTTAAGAGCTATGCTAATATCTGACGCATGAATATCTCCCGACTCCATGAATGCGGCATTGAAAATCCCCACAGTCTTTCCTCTCCTTACCGGAGGATCGACTGTGGGGATTTTTGCGTTTTGGGATGTGTAGATGCAAGCACCGTTTTTCTGGTTTGTATATACAGATTTCAAAACGGGCTGGGATTTCAAAGGGATGGCAGATTCCTTTGATTCTGGGTTTCCAATAGGGGTGAAAGCACCCTGTTGGCACACGATTTTACTGTGTAAAGTCTAGTGTGTTATACCTTTTGCG
>JAZNZT010000011.1:0-16743 GCA_045595075.1 Faecousia sp. | reverse complement strand
ACCTCTTAAGAGGTGAGCCTGTTCAGTTTAGCACACAACGCAAGCCTTGTCAAGAACTTTTTTACTGTTTCTCAACATTTTTCTTGCTGCTTTTTTGCATAACTTTGCGCCCCCTGCCGGAAGCGCTCGGTTATATTATCAAACACTTGTTAATTTGTCAAGCAGATATTTAGAAATTTTCTTAATTTTCTTTTTACTTCGACATAATCTTCTTTAATGGCTCATAATCCGGATGGACACGCAGATATTCGGATGCTTCCTTCACCTTTCCGCGGGCATCGATAAGGCTCACCTTGACTGATGGTTTCAGAAACTCGCTTAGTTTATCTAATGTGGAAATCGCATCTTCCGACACCAGCAGATACTCTGCCGTATCCAAATAAATTACCGCCGATGTTTTTTCTTTCAGATCCGCCAGCGCCTGTTCTACTGTTCCTCCCCTGCCAATATTCTGGGTATCTGTTTCCAATACCACCTGGATCCCATCTGTATAGACAGCAACCGCTTCCACCGGCAGAAGCTCTGCTATATCCAGACGCTTTACCGGTGCAAAGTAGGTCAGGATAAGAATTGCCGCATATAAAATCTTTCTCATTTCTGCCTCCTTCTGTCCACAGGGTGCAGCTTGGCGTCCCGGAATTTTTCTTTATCCAGTCGTCGGCGCAGGAATCTGCTTGTTCGGCTCAAATAGTTGATTCCCAGACACTGCAGTCCGGACAAATGGATCACCAGTATAAGCAGGCCTGCCGCCGTGCCGTAAAGCCCAAAAAACGACGACAGCAGCGCGATTCCAAATCGCCAGATCCGGATCGCATTCGCCAGATCCCGGTTTGGAAGCACAAAACCGCAGACACCTGCAACAGACACCATGATCAGCGCCACAGGAGAGATCAGTCCTGCCTCCACCGCCGCAGTGCCTACCACGATGCCACCAATCACAGACACAGACTGTCCCACTGCTTGCGGCAGATGGATGCCAGATTCCTGCAACAGCTCAAAGGCTATTAAAAGTCCCAGCACCTCTGCAGCTGTGGAAAACGGAACAGTCTTTTTACTTTCAATAATAGACAACAACAGCTCCATGGGTATGATCGCTTGGTGAAACGTCGCCAAAGCTATATAGATCCCCGGAAGCAACAGTCCTGTCAGTAATGCCAGATAGCGTAAAAGGCGCACCGCAGAGGCACCGATATAATCTCTGCCCCGATCTTCCGGACTTTCCATAAGATACATAAGATCTGCCGGTGCAAGGTAGCCCAACGGCAAGCCGTCCACAAGCAAGCCTACCCGTCCGTCCAGTATGCCCTGACAAAAGCGGTCTGACCGCTCTGTATACTGCATCAGCGGAAAAGCTGTCGCCCGGGAGCCGGTAACATATTCCTCCACAGCTGACGGGCTTAAGAGTCCGTCGATGTCGATTTCCTTGATCCGCTTTTTCATATTCTCCACAAGCTTGGGATCGGTTATCCCCTCCAGCCAGACCACACTCACATTGGTCAGCGACCTTCTGCCCACCTGAGTCTCATAAATCCGCAGGTCCGGAGACCGGAGATGCCGCCGGATATAGCTGGTATTGGATCGGACAGTTTCCACAAAAGCATCCTTTGCGCCTTTAACGGTATTCTCCACCTCCGGAGCGGAGGGACCTCGCTTATCCGGCGTTTTGACCTCAAAACCAATCGCTCCGACACCCGGAAACAAAACCACGCAAAAGCCGTTTACCAATTTCAGCGCCAGATCATCAAGATCCTTACATTCCACTGCCACACAGTTGTAGATACCACCATCCATAGCATGGCGGTACAGAGCTTCCATGGTTTCCGCGTTCAGGTCTTGAATAATGGGTTTGAGTATATAATCAGATGCATAAGCAGCAGCGATCAGTCCGTCAATGGCATAAGCATAGAGCTTAAGCTGTCCGCAGCGCAGCTCTCTACGGATAAAGTCTGCAGCGTCACGAAAAACGCCGCTGATATTGGTATCTGTCATCTCACCGGGATAATTTGCCATTTTATCACCTCAGCGGTATTTTACCCCGGTAGGTTGGGATTATGTGGATTGCAATTCGATTTTTACCGTGTTATAATTTATAGTTAGTAAAAATTGGAGGAAGTTCTATGTCTCATGTGATCGCCGCCGTATCCACCGGTAATCAGATCAGCGCCATTGGCATTCTGCGTCTGTCAGGAGACGGATGCGCCGAAGTTGCCGGGAAGGTGTTTACATTAAACAACGGTCTGCCCCTTACAGACGCCCCCAACCGAAAACTGGTACTGGGTACGCTTCACGATAAACATGACCGCGTGATCGATCAGTGCCTCGCTGTCTACACCCGGGGTCCCCACAGCTACACCGGAGAAGATACCGTGGAATTTCACTGTCACGGCTCGCCGGCTGTTCTTGCCGCCGGATTAGAGGCTCTTTATCTAGCCGGTGCAAGGCCCGCAACCCGGGGCGAATTTACAAAGCGGGCATTTTTGAACGGACAGCTCGCTCTGACCCAAGCTGAGGCAGTTATTGATCTGATCGAAGCGGACAGCGCCGATGCCGCTGCCAACGCAGCAGGTCAAGTCGGCGGTGTTCTTCAGAAAAAGCTTGCTCCTATTTATAATAATCTGACCGATCTGTGCAGTCACTTCCATGCAGTGCTGGATTACCCGGATGAGGACATTGAGGACTTTGGTCTGGAAAATTACAGCGACGCTCTGCGCAGTGATGCCAAGGCGCTGTATTGCATCTTGCAAACCTACGGGCAGGGCCGCATCTTAAAGCAGGGTGTTGCTGCCGCTATTGTTGGCAAACCCAATGTAGGAAAATCCAGTCTGCTGAACGCCCTTGCAGGTTACGAACGGGTCATTGTAACAGAGGTTGCCGGCACGACCCGGGACACCGTAGAAGAAACAGTCATGCTGGGAAAAACCCGGCTGCGGCTCATTGACACCGCAGGCATTCGGGAGACAGACGATAAAATCGAGGCTATGGGCGTGGAACGTTCCAAGTCTGCTCTGGAAGACGCGGATCTTGTGCTTTTTGTATGCGACGGTTCTCAGCCCTTAACGGATGACGACCGGGCAGTCATGAACATATGCATGGACATGACCAACTGTGTTGCACTGATCAACAAGGCAGATCTGAAGCAAGTGATCTCCCCTGCTGATCTGCCCTTTATGACCATCATCCCCATTTGTGCCAAGACCGGAGAGGGACTTCCCCAGCTGGCAGATGTTGTGGACGAGATGTTTGCTTCCTCTTACTGCTGCGATGGCTCTATCCTCTCCAACGCCCGACAGTACGATGCCATTCGCAGAGCCTATGAGGCCATGCTATCCAGCCTGCAGGGACTGAATCTGGGGCTTACCCCTGACGCAGTGCTGACAGATATCGAAATCGCCATGGAGGCAATGGGAGAGGTCACCGGCGCAACCGTACGGGAAGATATTACTGCCAGGATTTTTGAAAGATTTTGTGTAGGAAAATAAGAGGTTATTATGATCTATTTGGACAATTCCGCCACCACCAAACCTTGTAAAGAGGCGGTGGAGGCTATGACTGCCGCCCTGACCGAGGGCTGGGGCAATCCCAGTGCCTTGTACGGCTTTGGCATTGATGCCGCTCATCAGCTGCGAAACGCCAGAGCCAAGGTTGCCGCCGCCATGGGCGCAGAGCCGGACCGGGTGTTTTTTACTTCCGGCGGTACAGAGGCAGACAACTGGGCAATTTTAGGTGTTGCCAAACGGTTTGGCAAGAAAAACAGGCACATCGTAACCACTGCTATTGAGCATCACGCAGTGCTGAATTGCTTTAAGGAACTGGAGTCTCAGGGCTACGAGGTCAGCTATCTACAGCCAGACAGCAAAGGACGGATCACTGCCGATGCTCTGAAAGCGGCGCTGCGAAAGGACACTTTCCTAGTTTCCGTGATGATGGTCAATAATGAAGTGGGTTCCGTTATGGATATCAGTCGGATGGCGAAGCTGACACATAAGCTATGCCCCGACGCCATCTTCCACACCGACGCGGTGCAGGGCTTTTTGAAAGTCCCCTTTTCTGCAAAGACATTGGGCGCGGACCTGATTACGGTCTCTTCCCACAAAGTCCACGGACCGAAAGGCGCAGGTGCGTTATACATCAGCCCCCGGCTCAAGTCCTTCCCTCCTCTGCTTTTGGGCGGTGGACAGGAAAACGGCTACCGCAGCGGCACAGAGGCAACGCCTGCTATTTTTGGTTTTGCTGCAGCCTGTGCTGCGATACAACCCACATTCCGTGAGGACATTGCGAAGGAAAAAGCTCTGCTGGAGGGCTTGGTTAAAAAGCTGACCGGCATGGAAGGTATTGTGATCAACGGCGCTCACGAAGCGCCCCATATTCTCAGCCTTTCCATTCCGGGCGTACCCACCCAAAACACCATTAATCTACTGCAGGACGCTGGCATTTGCGTATCCGCCGGCTCTGCCTGCGCCAAGGGTCACCGGAGCCACACCCTTACCGCCATGGGGCTCTTCCCGGAGGTGATGGATTCTTCTTTCCGGGTATCCCTTAGCCGGGAGACCACCCAGGAAGAAATCCACAGTCTGTTTGCAGGCATTCAAACCATTCTCAATTGGAAAAATCGCTAGGAGTAAATAATGAAACAGCTTATCACTCAGTACGGGGGATTGAAGCGGGAAATCTATGTGCTATTTATCGGCAAGCTGGTCACTGCCATGGGTTCTTTTGTGTGGCCCATGCTCACCTTCCTGCTGACCACCAAGCTCGGTCTTAGTGACGGCACTTCTACCCTGCTGATCGCCACCGCCTCTGTACTTTCATTTCCTGCTGCTCTTTTAGGCGGCAAGCTGGCTGACCGGTTCAGCCGCAAATCCATTATAATTCTATTTGACTGTCTCACCGTCAGCTTTTATCTGCTGGCAGCGATCCTGCCGCTGACTATCGGCACAGCCGTGATTCTGTTTTTGGCAGGTCTTTTCCAAACCATTGAATCTCCCGCTTATGATGCGCTGAACGCCGACTACTCCACCTCCGCCCAACGGGAAAAGGCATATTCCCTCTCTTATCTCGGCTTCAATCTAGGATACATTGTTGGTGCAAGCGTAGCAGGTATGCTTTTTGAAAAGTACATCCGTCTTGCATTCTGTATCAACGGCCTGGCAATCTTTACATCCACCATCCTGATCATTTTCTTCGTCCATAAAAAGAACGCCGTCACCGAAGACGCCACCTCCCTGAAAGCCAACTACACAGAATATGAGCTTCCCATTGACGACAGCACCCCCGTGCTGACAGTCCTGCGGCAACGGTCTGTTCTGATCGGGATGCTGATCGTCGGTTGCTTTGCCTCCATGCCATCAAATCTGATGGGTCTGTTGCTCCCCTTGCAGTTAAAGGAAGGTTTGCAGGAGGCTGGCGCCACCTTATATGGCTACCTCAATTCCCTCAACGGTCTTGTAGTCATTCTCTTCACACCTATTTTGACGGTGCTGTTGAAAAAGCTGACAGAGATTCCTAAGTCCATTATGGGTTTGCTGCTTTTTGTGATCGGTATCGCCCTTTTCTCCATAGGCAACGCTGTGGGTACACTGTTTTTGGGCATGTTCGTATTCACCGTCGGCGAGGTAGTCTCCGTGCTTGGCACAAACCCCTACGCATCCCGGCGCGTTCCCGCATCTCATCGAGGACGGGTAGGCGGCATCTCCTCCGTAGTACATTCTGTTTTTTCTTCCCTGACCCAGTATCTGATCAGCTTTATGCTGATCCTCACCGGCAGCAATTACCGGATGCTTTGGATGATCTTCATCGGGCTGGGACTTCTCGCCTGCATAGCATACTGTTTTCTCTACAAACCGGATAAACGCACATTCCCAAAACTCTATGAGAAATAAACGAAGCCCTCACCGCAAGGTGAGGGCTTTCTGTTGTTTCAATTAATATGCCACGCCCCAGTAGATCATTGTCTTTGCGGGTTTTCCGCAAATGGGACACACATCACCCAGATTCTCCTGGGCAAAGGGCATACAGCGAGAGGACATGCCGGCCTCTTCCTTCATCTTCAGCTCGCAATCCAGCTCGCCGCACCACATGGTCTTGATAAAGCCGCCGTTCTTCTCCTGGAGCTCCTTGGCTTCTTCCAGAGAATGGGCCTCGTAGATATGCTCTTCCAGATTCTTCTTTGCCTTTTCGTACATGCCCTTGTGGACCAGCTCCAGCTGCTGGGCAACTGCTGCTTCCAGATCTGCAAGGTTCACAATAGTCTTTTCACCGTCATTTCGGCGAACCAAAACACACTGACCGTTCTCCAGATCCCGGGGACCGCACTCAACCCGCAGAGGCACGCCCTTCATTTCGTATTCAGCGCACTTCCAACCCATGGAGTTATCGGAATCATCCAGCTTCACCCGGAATCCGGCGTTTGTCAGGCGGTCTTTCAGTCCGTTGGCAGCCTCCAAAACGCCTTCCTTGTGCTGAGCGATGGGCAGGACCACCACCTGAATCGGCGCAACCTTGGGAGGCAGCACCAGTCCGTTATTGTCGCCATGGGTCATAATGATGCCGCCAATGAGACGGGTAGATACACCCCAAGAAGTCTGATGGGGGTTGACTCTCTGGTTATTCTTATCGGTAAAGGTAATATCAAACGCCTTGGCAAAGCCGTCGCCAAAATAGTGGGAAGTACCTGCCTGCAGTGCCTTCCGGTCATGCATCATGCACTCGATAGTGTAGGTCGCTTCCGCGCCGTTGAACTTTTCCTTATCGGTCTTCTGACCCCGGGTAACCGGCATAGCCAGCACGTTCTCACAGAAGTCGGCATAGACATTCAGCATCCGCTCTGTCTCTTCCCTTGCCTCCTGGGCAGTGGCATGCATAGTATGACCCTCCTGCCACAAAAATTCCCGGTGACGAAGGAAGGGACGGCTGGTCTTTTCCCAACGCAGAACACTGCACCACTGATTCAGCATCATGGGCAGATCCCGGTGAGACTGAATGGCGTTCTTAAAATACTCGCAGAACAGAGTCTCGGAGGTGGGGCGGATGCAATACCGCTCCTCTAACTTTTCGCTGCCGCCATAGGTGACCCAAGCGCACTCAGGAGCAAAGCCTTCCACATGATCCTTTTCCTTTTGCAGAAGGCTTTCAGGGATCAGCATCGGCATATACACATTCTCCGCGCCCGTCTTTTTGAACTCGGCGTCCATGATATGCTGAATATTCTCCCAGATGGCATAGCCATAAGGGCGGTAAATAAACATACCTTTAATGGAGGAATAATCAATGAGCTGCGCCTTTTTGCACACGTCGGTGAACCATTGGGCGAAGTCAACCTCCATATCTGTGATCTCTGTGACCTTTTTATCTTTTGCCATAGACTTTCATCCTCTCCAGATGGGTTTTCATTTCCTAATATTGTATCACACCTGTCAAGGGTCTGCATAGGATGAGATAAAATTTCCATTTCAGCCTTAGGAGGCCGTTATGACACAGGTTACATTGCTTTTAGAGCCGAATGTGGCTCTTTTTTACACCCGGGTCGCTGCCGCTGCCGGCATATCTTTAGAACAGGTCCTGTCCGATACGCTTTTTAAACTGGCTGGTGAGCTTTCTCTGGAAGCCCTTCGTTCCAAGAATACTTAGCTATTGTTTTTTTCCGCGATATTTGTTATACTGACGAAAAACAAAAGCGGAGGTATTCCTTATGAAATCCATTCGCGAGATCTATAAGATCGGCAAAGGTCCTTCCTCCTCCCATACCATGGGTCCGGAGCGGGCGGCAAAGCTGTTTAAAAAGACATATCCCCAAGCCGATGGTTTCCGGGTGATGCTCTATGGCTCCCTGTGCAAAACCGGCGTAGGCCACGGCACAGACCGGGTGATCCGGGAAGTCCTGTCCCCCCTGCCTACAGAGATTATTTTTTCAAAGGAAGATCTGGTTGGCAGTCACCCCAACACCCTGGACTTTATCGCCTTAAAGGACGGCAAAGAGATCGGCACCTTGCGGGTAGAATCCATTGGCGGCGGCGATATCCGCTATCCGGGGCAAAGCGAATCCGACTCCCCGGAAATATATCCGGAGAATTCCTTTGCGGAGATCGCAGATTTCTGCAAATGGCGGTATATCGAACGACTCAGTGACTATGTGGAGCTGAACGAAGGCGAGGAGATCTGGGATTTCCTTATGAACGTCTGGCAGACCATGAAGCAGTCCATCGCTGACGGTCTTGATGCTACCGGCGTGCTGCCCGGTGGACTGAATGTCCAGCGGAAAGCAAAATTCCTTCTGGAGCAGAAGCCGGAGGAGGATCTTCCTGCCCTGCGGGAATTTCAGTACATCGCCGCCTATGCCTATGCCGTAGCAGAGCAGAATGCAGACAACGGAACTATCGTCACCGCCCCCACCTGCGGCGCTTGCGGTGTTGTCCCCGCGGTACTGAAATACGCTCAGGATACCAAGGGTTATACCGATGAGCAAATCATTCGCGGTCTTGCCGCTGCCGGCATCATCGGTTCGCTTACCAAGCGTAACGCCTCTATTTCCGGCGCGGAATGCGGCTGTCAGGCCGAGATCGGCACTGCCTGCTCTATGGCGGCAGCCGCCTTGGCAGAGTTGTATGCGCAAAACTTAGATCAGGTGGAATATGCCGCTGAGGTGGCAATGGAGCATCACCTGGGACTGACCTGCGACCCCATTTGCGGTCTGGTGCAGATCCCCTGTATTGAGCGAAACGCCGTTGCGGCTATGCGGGCTATGAACGCCTGCAACTTAAGCTATTTCCTTACCGGCTCACGGAATATCAGCTACGATATGGTCTGCCGGGCAATGCATGAAACCGGCATCAACTTAAACCACCGTTTCCGGGAAACCAGTGAGGGCGGTCTGGCGAAGATCTACGCAAGAAGGACTTGACGGGAAAGGAATACTGTTATGGACAAGATTAAGGACAAACTCGGTTTTATCTGCGATATGGACGGTGTGATCTATCACGGCAATAAAATTCTTGACGGTGTTCCTGAATTTATTAGATGGATCCAGTCTAACAACAAAAAATTCATATTCTTAACCAACAGCGCAGAGCGCACACCCCATGAGCTGAGTATGAAGCTGGCCCGGATGGGTCTGCAGATCCCTCCGGAAAACTTTTACACCAGCGCAATGGCTACCGCGGAATTCCTGCACAGCCAGAACCCCGGCAGTACTGCCTATGTAATTGGCGAAGCAGCGCTGACAAAGGCCCTTTACGACAAGGGCATCTACATGAACGATGTGAATCCTGACTATGTGGTAGTGGGCGAAACACGGACATACAGTTTTGAGAAGATCGAGAAAGCAGTCAATCTTGTGCTGAAGGGTGCTAAGCTCATCGGCACAAATCCGGATATTACCGGTCCTGTTGAAAATGGCATCGCTCCTGCTACCGGCTCTCTGATTGCTCCCATTGAGATCTCTACCGGAAAGAAGGCTTACTTCGTGGGCAAACCGAATCCCCTGATGCTGCGCCACGGACTGAAAATGCTGGGCTGCCATTCTCAGGATATTGCTTTTATCGGCGACCGTATGGACACGGATATTATTGCAGGTATTGAGTCCAATGTGGAGGCGATCCTGGTGCTGTCCGGTGTTACAAAGCTGGAAGATATTGACGCCTTCCCCTATCGTCCCAATTACATCGTGCAAGGCGTAGGCGATCTGGTCCGGTAAAAATCAAAATTCTCCTATCATTGCTAACAACACCCCGCCTTGAAAAAGGCGGGGTGTTGTGCTATTTACTTAACTTTCGGCTGATAGCGCATATCGCTTACGGAGTAGACTGTTACGAACGCCTTGGGGTCTGTTTTGCGGATGTGGTCCATCAAGCGCCTGTACTCATTCTTGTCTACGATCGTGATCATTTCCTTTTTGGGCTTATTATCGTAAGCGCCGATGATCTCATTAAGTGTAGCGCCGCTGTGAAGTTCATGAAGAACGAAGTCAACGATATCGTCCAGCCTATTGGAAATCACGCACACACGGCGTTTGATGTTGATGCCGAAAATAAAATTATCTACTACCTGACCGCCAAAGTATGTACCCAGCAAGCTGAGGACAACAGTCTTACTGTCATAGCAAAGCGCAGAAGACAGAGCGACAGCCATTCCGGAATAAGACATCGCCTTACCCATATCCATTCGCAGGTACTTATTCATGATCTTTGCCACGATGTCCAGACCGCCGGAAGATGCATTCCGGGGGAACAATATTGCCAAACCAACACCAACTACAAGAATATAGCAAACAACATCCAGAAGCGGATCCTGGGTTATGGATTGGAAATCGGGAAATATCCATTCAAACACGCCCATGATCAAAGGCATCAACACGGAGCAATAGACCGTCTTCGCGCCAAATTCAGGACCAACCAGAATAAAGCCGATGATCAGCAGAGCCACATTCATGATCAGCGTAATGGTGGCAACTGACAGCGGAATAAAATTGCTCAAAACCATAGCCAGAGCAGCGCCGCTGCCCACAGACACATGACTGGGAAGCATGAAGAAAAATACTGCCGCTGCCACAATCGCCGTGCCAACCGTGATGATGGCAAACTCTTTGATCGTATTGCGTCCTTTCATAAGTCTGACCTCTTTCTCCTTGAAATAAAACTCATTATACAACGTTTTCCGAGAATGTACAGATATATTTGATCCTAAAGAAAAATTTTACCGGCGGTATGACCTTTTCGGTCATACCGCCGGTGGCATATTTGACGATCGTTTCACAGCACTCTCTTTATAACTTCTTTTTGAAATATTTGTCCCGATACACAAAAGCTTCCGCAACGAGGCAGACAGGGATCGCCGCAAAAAAATCTACTGCCGAGTGTTGCTTGATAAACATGGTAGACAGGCAGATCATAATAACCGCAAAGACAACGAAAGCACGCCAGATTGGATGGGCTTCTTTCTCCTTTGTCCAAACAGAGGCAATGCCCAAAGAATATGCTACATGCAGCGAAGGACATACGCCGGTGTTGGTATCGAGGGCATACAAAAAGCCTATGCACTGGGTCAGGAAATTGTCGTTTACAAACTCTGCCGGGCGCAGATCCTGCCGTGTTGGATAAACAATATAACAGATCATAGCAAGGATCTGGGTGATGATGATATAGATCTGCAGCCGCTTAAAGCTATCCACATTATAGAGCAAAAAATATCCAAGGGAAAAGACGATCAGTCCATACCAAAATACATACGGGATCAAAAACCACTCGCAGAACGGGATCAGATCGTCCAGCCACATGTGGACCGGGTTGCATTTTTCTGCCGGGATCAGGTTTTCCGTTAGAAAATACAAGATAAAATAACCAACCCATCCCAGCAGCAGCTTCAAGTGAGCAAACTGCGGCTCATTCAGCCTGCGCAGGCGAAAGGTACGGTAATCAACTACCGGCTTTTTCATAAATATTCTCCCTGGAGATGTTGGTCGGGTAATCTTTCTTCGGGATGTTACGGTATGGCACCACGGTATGTTCCGGCAAAGCCTCAGCAATGGCGGTGATCTCGTCCATCAAATAATTACAGATCCGACTGCGCTCAGTATCCATTGCCTCGGCAGCACAGAACCGTACCGGCTTGCCCAAATACAGCTTCTTCAGCTTCGGGGCAATATACATGGGCACAAAGCTAAGTTCCATACCTGTTTTCTTGTAATAAAGTTTGGCAACATCTATAAACCTATCCTGAAAGTCATAGATGATATGGTTGTGTTTCACATCATGCTCCGGGAAGATCACTACGCTATTTCCCTCCTGCAGCATTTTCACGGTTTTTTTGAAGGTGGATAGAATACGGGTATCGTGATACACATCAATTGTTCTGGCGTTGTTGAACACGCAGACCGATAGCGGCGCAATAATGTAAGATAACAGCTTGTAAAAAGGATGCGTCCACCTTGGTTTTTGGCTCCAGAAATCCCGGAAGGCATATTCGGGCACTTCCTTTAAGTGCGTCATCTCTCCGGCACACCAGATATACGGCGCGTTTGGTACATACAGTTCCCCTACGATAGGGCCATTCATCTGGCAGTGATTGCCAACAATGATCACTGGCTCTTCCGGTAGATTTTCTGCCCCCTCCACTTGGATCTTAGGGTAAAATACCTTCACGCACCACTTTATAAATCTAAATAATACCGTTTTTTTCTGCTTATGCATAACAGTCCCTCCATTATGTGAGCCTAAGGATACCCAAAAAAAGTAAACACAATATGAACTTGAGTAAAATTTTTCTTAAATTGGAGATTTGTTAATCTTTTGTTTACTTTTGGTTTGTACACTATGTTCATTCAATTTCAATGTTTCCCACGACAGAGGTGTTCTCTATGAATAAGCTATTACTGATCATCAACCCATGTGCCGGTCAGAAAAAGGCGAAAAAATTGCTGGCAGAGATCATTGATATTTTCAACCGGGCAGGCTTTTGTGTTATCACGCACATCACCTCCGGTCCGGGGGATGCCGAAGCTGCCTGTATCCTTTATGCGGATCAGGTGAGTCGGATCATCTGCTGCGGTGGCGACGGCACCTTTAACGAAACCGTATCAGGCGTGTTAAAAAGCGGAAGGGATATCCCCATTGGGTACATCCCGGCGGGCTCTACCAACGACTTCGCCGCCAGCCTGCACCTAAGCAGCGATATTTTGCAGGCAGCCAGAGATATTATAGACGGAAAACCGAAGTGTTTAGACATTGGCCTGTTTGGAAAACGGTATTTTTCCTATGTCGCTTCCTTTGGCGCCTTTACCCGTACCAGCTACACTACACCGCAAAGCCTAAAAAACGCCCTCGGACATACCGCTTATGTTTTAAGTGGCATCCAGGAGCTTTACCAGATCCGCTCCCATTCATTGCGGTTCACGCTTTCCGACGGTAGCGTCATCGAAGATAGATTCCTTTTCGGTGCCATCAGCAACTCCACCAGTGTGGGAGGCATTCTTACTTTGGCGCCGGATCGGGTAGATATGTCCGATGGGCAACTGGAGCTTCTCTTGATCCGCGCGCCAAAGGACCTGTTTGAGCTTGGCGAATGTGTCCGCGCCCTTCAGCAGAAAACCTACAACTGCGAAATGATCACTTTCCTCAGTACCGACTCCATCACCGTTTCGACTCCGGAAGAATTGTACTGGACCATCGACGGCGAGCAGGAATCCGGACATACGGAAACAAAAGTCTCCTGCCTGCACCATGCCATTCAGGTAATTACCAAATAATCGATCCCCGGTACGGTTATTCTGAACCGTATCGGGGATTTTTCGTAAAACACTGGGTCATAAACACCTTGCTCGATAATTTGCTCCTGCAAAATTCATCGTTCCCGCCACTATAATTTGATCTCAAAAACCATGAAGAAAGATGAACACATGCTACAATGGTGTAAAAATGGCGTAACAGCAAAAGCTCACAAACCGGAATCTCTTATAAATAAAGGATTCTACGAAGGAGAAGAAACAAAAACAAAATTAGGTATCGTTGCTCAGCGGCCTTTTTTCATAACTCCTTATAAATCCATAAAACCCCGATAAACCCTTGTGGCACAAGAACTTTCTGGATTTTGACAAAAATGTATCTTTACATATCTCCATGCATCTACCTGCCAAAAAAGTGTGCCCAGCCCCCTGTGTCGTTTTTTCCTCATTCTATCACATCCTCCGGATATCTACACCTGCATCGTAAGTGAGGGTCGGTTCATTGCTGGGTCTGCGTTCCAGGAACTTGTCCAGCTTTCTCAGCAGATAAACCAAATAAGCATGACCACCAAAAAAACTCAGCACAGCCAGTATGATCCAAATAACATTCATGATTGCGATCTTAAATCCGGAAGCATTTCTGGATGTCCTTAAATCTTCCCATCACCATTAGGGATTTCCCCTCGCACAGCAGGGTGTCCGGAGTGATGAAGGAATCCAGCTTGCTTCCGCACTTTGTTCCTAAGATATTGATGCTGAATTTCTTACGGATATCCGGCTGACCGACTGTCTTGCCCATCCAATTCTGAGGGATCGTTACCTCAAAGATGGCATTCTCGCTATCCAACTCGATGTAGTCCAATACATGGTCGGCACTGTAACGGATGGCAGCAGTGTTCCCACTAAGATCGCCCCGGCAAAGCCAAAGAGGATAATTTGGGACGAGCTGAGCTTTCGTTTATGTAAAACCGCCCACATGGCGATACCTCCCAACACTTTTCTTACTGTAATCCTATCAGAAAAGGTATAAAGGGAGTGTTAAGGCTCATGCAGGCGGTGTTAAGATTGTATAAAGATGATTCATCCCAATTAAGAAAAAAAGCATTATTGCAGAAACGAGATTTTACAAACAATATACACGCCTTGTCTTTTGGATTTTACATGAACTGGATATGATTGAACCATAAGAATGAATAAATCCGAATCCAAAATCAAGGAGAAATCAATTATGAAGAAGTTTATTTGCATGATGCCTGCCTGTGCGATGGCGGTAGAACCAAAGGTCTTGCTGATGGACGAGCCTACCTCTGCTCTTGATCCCATTTCCACTTCCAGAATTGAAGACCTGGCAATGGAACTAAAAAAGGACTACACCATCGTCATCGTTACCCACAATATGCAGCAGGCCGTCCGTATCTCCGATCAGACTGCTTTCTTCCTGCTGGGTGATTTGGTGGAGTATGGCAACACAGAGGATATGTTCTCCCAGCCGAAGGATCGGCGCACGGAAGATTACATTACAGGAAGGTTTGGTTAATATGAGAGATCTATTTCAGGAACAACTGAATGAATTAAAGCGGGAACTGACCGTCATGGGCGCATCCTGCGAGGAAATTATTGCACTTGCATCTCAGGCACTTACCGGTTGGGATGCGGAACTGGTGCAAAAGGTAAATGCCATTGGCGCGCAGATCGATGAAAGTGAGCGCACCATTGAGACCATCTGCATGAAGCTGCTTCTGCGGCAGCAGCCGGTGGCCCGAGATCTGCGGCAGATCAGTGCCGCTATGAAAATGATTACCGATATGGAGCGGATCGGCGATCAGGCAGAGGACATTGTGGAAATTGTTCCCTATATGAATGCCCATCCCGACGAAAAGCATCCTAAGATTCGGGAGATGGCGAAAGCTGCTAAAGTTATGGTCACGGAAGCGGTGGATGCCTATGTAAAGCAGGATCTGGAACTGGCAAAAAAGGTCATGGCCCACGATGATGTAGTGGACGATTATTTCACCCAGGTCAAGAACGGAATCATTGATATTATCGCCGCTGAGCCTTCTCAGGGTGAGTATGCCCTGGATCTGCTGATGATTGCCAAATACTTTGAGCGGATCGGCGACCACTGCACCAACATTGCCGAGTGGGTCGAGTTCTCTGTTACCGGTATCCACAAGGAATGCCAGTGAGATGTAAAATGTATGTAAATTGCGTAGAAAAACTTGAATTTCACTGCTAAAACAGATAAAATTGTAAAAAACGCAAGGAGGCGAGGCTATGATCTGGTGTGTAGAAGATGATTCCAGTATCCGGGATATCGAAGTGTATGCTCTCACTTCCACGGGGTTTGAAGCCAAGGGTTTTGAAGACGGCGACAGTTTTTGGAATGCGTTGCAATCCAATAAACCGGAATTGGTGGTACTGGATGTGATGCTTCCCGGCAAAGATGGCGTCACGCTGTTGAAACTGATGAAATCAAATGAAGCGTTTGCAGATATTCCTGTGATCATGGCAACTGCCAGAGGCACAGAATATGATAAGATTCAAAGTTTGGATCTTGGTGCAGACGATTATCTTGTAAAGCCTTTCGGCATCATGGAAATGGTCAGCCGGGTAAAGGCTGTGCTGCGACGGTGTAAACCGAAAGCAACCACTACCTTACTGAAACTGGACGGTTTGGAGCTGAATCCCGACGAGCATACTGTCACCATCGATGGGGAACGGATAATCTTGACCTACAAGGAATACGAACTGCTGCATCTGTTCCTGTCTCAACCGGGCATTGCCTTTACAAGAGAACAGCTGCTTTCCTCCGTGTGGAACACAGAATATGCGGGAGAAACCCGGACAGTGGATATGCATATCCGTACCCTACGGCAGAAGCTGGGCAGCTACGGAAACCTGATCGAAACGGTAAGGAATGTCGGTTACCGCTTGGAGGTAAAGCATGACAAGTAAGATCTTTCGATCCACGGTATTCGTTGCGGTAGCAGTTCTGCTTTGTTCTCTGGGAACCGTGATGGGTGTTTTGTACAACCACTTTACCGGTGTGCAGGTGGAACAGCTGAAAGACGAACTGAGTTTGGCTGTTGCCGGCACAGAGCAGTTTGGAAATTCGTTTCTGAAGAATGTGGAGGCAGACCGTTTTCGTGTGACCTGGATCGATATTGATGGAACGGTGCTATTCGATAGCCAGGTAGATGAGAGTACCATGGAAAACCATGCTGACCGGGAAGAGATCCGGGAGGCCTTTGCCGCCGGCTCCGGTAGTGCCGTGCGTAATTCTTCTACTCTCACCGAGCAGACCTATTACGAAGCACGGCGTTTAACAGACGGAACGGTGCTGCGTATTTCTGCCAATCAGGCATCTGCATGGGCGCTGATGATGGATCTGCTGTGGCCGATTATTCTCATTGCCGTACTGGCAATCGGACTCTCCCTGATCCTTGCCCGCAGAATGTCAAAGAATATTGTGGAACCGCTGAACAAGCTGAATCTGGAACAGCCCCTTTCCAACAATACTTACGAAGAACTTT
>JAZNZT010000010.1:0-5173 GCA_045595075.1 Faecousia sp. | reverse complement strand
TTGGCCTCCGACTTATACCTGCGTAAGGGTAGCTCTGTATCTATGGCGGTGCGTTTCTGGCCCTGGGTGGTTTTATGCTGCTACTGGAATTTCTGCTGCATATCACATTCGAGCTTCCCGGTGTCGGCACATGGTCTCCTTATCCGCTGATCGTCTTTTCCCTGCTGGGACTGACTATGATTCTGGTGGGTGTCTGCCCGCCTCTGCGGGAATCCTTGGAGCGGAAATTCTTCCTGTAATTATTTTCTGCTTTTTTCAAAATTCCTAAAAATAATACTTGACATTTGGCCGTTGGGTGCTATAATAAGCGTGTTCTGTTTGAGCCGCCGGCATAGCTCAGTCGGTAGAGCAGCTGATTTGTAATCAGCAGGTCGGGGGTTCGAGTCCGTCTGCCGGCTCCATTCAGACAGAGTTAAATAAGGGGGATTTCCCGAGTGGCCAAAGGGGACAGACTGTAAATCTGCTGGCTATGCCTTCGGTGGTTCGAATCCACCATCCCCCACCAACACGTGTGGTCTTAATTACTGCACGACGAAAACCGCTAGAGTCTCTAGCGGTTTTCCTGTTTTTATACCCAAAATTTTCGCTCGATTTTCATGTATGTAAAACACCTACTTGATGGATTCGAACGACCGAAGTAGGCATTTGAGGGCTGGTTTCGCTGATTATTCAGCGGAGCCAGCCCTCTTTTTTCGTTTTCAGAAGAAATCTTCAAAAAATATCTTGCACAAATTATGAAAGACTGATTTGTTTACTTCTGCTGCTATTCTGTCCCATTAGATTCTGATAATGAAGCGGGGTCAATGTTCAGCTTTCTGCATATCTGCATCACCAAATCGAAAGATGCTCCGCCTACTCCCCGTGAGAGGATTGTCATGAGAGAACTGTAAGGAATATCAGCCTCCAAAGCGAACTGCCTCAAGCTGGGGTAATTATCCAGGATCAGATTCCTGAGATGCAGTTCTCTACTCATTGGGTTCCTCTACTACGATAACCTGAATGCCCTTGTCCTCAAGTGCTGCTACCTGATCCTCGACGCAATCCCAGTCGGTGATGATCGCATCAAAGACTTCTGCTTCGCAGACCTTAATGAAAGAGTTCACACCGACTTTGGCATTCGGAATCAGCAGGTAGCGTTTACGGCTGTTCCGGATAACAGCCCGCTGGAAAGATGCCGTTTCATCGGTACCGTTGGAAAGGCCGAAATCAGCAGTCAGGCCTGCACCAGTAATGAAGCAAACATCAAAGTGCAAACGGCTCACAAACTCGGTGGCAAGGCTATCTGTCACGGAGCCACTGCGCCGCATCTTACCCCCAGCGATGTAAACATCAATGTTCTCAAAGTCTCTCAATTCCTTTGCCACATCTACAGAATTGACTACCACCGTGTAGTTGAAGTCTTTCGGGAGGAACTGAACCATGATATGACCAAAGGAACCACCGGTCAGATACACAATATCATTCTTGCTGATCTGTTGGATTGCCTGTTTTGCAATCTCCCGGTAATTAGGAAAAATGGGCATGGATTCAAACTTGCGGTCGACAGGAGGACGGACACTGACCTGCTGCAGCAGGATCGCACCACCATGTGTCCGCTTGCAGATGCCCTGCTGTTCCAGAAGCCGAAGATCCCGGCGGGCTGATTCATCAGAGATACCGTACTGTGCAGTGATCTCTGTTATTGTAATTTTACCATTGGCAGCGATGGTATCCGCAATCGCTTTATGGCGCTCTTGCATAAACATAGGATTACCTCCAGTGAAATGTTATTACGAGCTCGCACAGATACAATACCACAAAATCGGTAACAAAACAACACTTTCGGTAATCGGATTTGCGTATATTATTTAGGAGGTGATCCCTATAGCAATTCTATTTTCCCAGGTAAAAGTCCAGTCTGCTGATCAGTCGGAAACCTTCCTCATCAGCGGCATCCCCAAGGAGTACGATGACCTGACAGAATCCGTTCAGCTCGAATGGTTCCTCCAGGACATCGACTCTGACGAAACCGTCCAAGTCCATGCAGATGCATATCTCTATGGCGAGGGCGAAGTCGTGGCCGCAACCCACGCAGAGCTCTGCTACTTCCTGGACCGCATCAGGCTCAATCCAAACTTCTTGGATAGCCGTTGTCAGAGTGCAGGTAGCAGCGACTTTAGTTTCGAATGGAGTCCCGGCGAATTGTTCGGCCAGCAGCTCGGATCATGAATTCTGCTAAGATACAAAATCGGCACCCTAGTGGGTGCCGACATACTGTTAGATATTTTGGAACTAATTATCATTATCTCACAGTTCATTATTCGTCAAATAAGACACGAATGATCTGCTTTGGAGGAAAAAACTCCCCTAACTCTATTCCGATTATTCTCGAATTCGTTAGCTCATTCAATTTTTCTTCGATTTGCTTAGTAAGTTCGATTTCCTTAGGTTCACTGTGGCGATATAGGGTTGCATGAGGCATCCACACTTTGAAGCCATTCGCATAGTCTGAATCGAAATACTCATGCAAACCGATCAAACTCGTACTAATATCTGGCTCTAAAAATCTTACTAAATTACCAAAATGACTTAATCCTTTAAACTTTACATCAAAACTTCCTGTCTGCTTGGTAACACTTATTATTCTTGAGACTATTTTCTCTGTTTCTTCTGGGGCATAACTTCCAAGTGTGATGTGAAATGGTATACCTTTTGTTTTTGTATCCGTTCCGTACAGTTGCTCAAATTCGTATTGAATATTTCGCATCCGCTCTTGTGTCTCGTCGTCAAAAATCGCCATAACAGTAATAAACTTATCTTTTTTCATAATATAACACCTTTGGTCAAATTCAAGAATTATCTTAACGCGATTATATCATGGCAACCGGAGGTATTCAAGCATCTCAACACACTTGAAATAATCCAGTCACCAAAGAGGGCTGGCAGTTTGGTATCAACCATTCTGCCAGCCCTCTTTTTGTTTTTCCACCCATCTCAATCATATCAAAAATGGAGGTTATCTATGAAACACAACACGCTCAAGAAAGTCCTGTCCCTGCTCCTGGTCATCTGCATGATGGCCTCCTTCGCTGGCTGTATCCCCGGCGAGGAAGATTCCACCGAACCCAGCACCATCGAAACCACCGGCCCTACCGAGAACACTCCGGCACCCACAGACGGCACAACCGCACCCACTGACAGCACGGATGCCGCCACCTCCCCCACAGAGGAAACTCAGGCACCGACCGAACCCACGGAAGCAGAAACCGAGCCTCCTGCAACAGAAGCTCCCAACACAGATCCCACCTTCGCCACCGAAGTTCCGACAGAATCTCCTGTTGAAACCTTTGTGGATGTTGTGGAAACCGTATATGCCATCTCCACGGTCAATGTCCGCTCCGGCCCCAGTACCGACGATATGATCGTTGGCTCTCTGAGCTACGGCGAATCCGTACAGCGTACTGGTATCGGCAACAAGGGCTGGAGCCGGGTAGAGTACAACGGCGAAGAAGCCTATGTCTATGCTTCCTACCTGTCCACCACCAACCCTGCCCAGGACACCAGCGGCTACCCCAAAACCTACAGCGATGCCACTTGTGACATTACCATCACCAAGGAATGGTATGAAGATGCCTGGTGCTACATTGCTCACCTCCAGTTCACCGACTACACCCGGTTCGGTACTGCCTGTGCCAACGGCGAGTACGATGATGGTTACGAAACCACATCCCATGCAGCAAGCAGACTGGATGCCATCTTCGCCGTCAACGGTTGCTACTCCGCCCCTTACCTGAACTACACCGTAGTCAGAAGCGGCGAGCTCTGCAATGGCTCCGGCAAGAATCTGTGGTGTCCCGCAGTATACAGCAATCAGAACGGTCTGCTGCAGAGTGCGTGGGAAACTGGCGGCACTGAAGGAATCGCAGGTGTGAATGTGGACTCCCTGGTAGAAAGCGGCTTGGTGACTGACACCTTCTGCTTCGGCCCTCCCATCCTGGTAAATGGCTCTGTCACCGCAGGATCGGATGGCAGCCGCGCACAGAGAACCTTCATCGGAACCAATGGCAATCCCGGCGACATCTGGATCGTTGTCTCTGAAGGTAGAAATGCTGACGGCGAATCCGCAGGTCTGACCTACAGCCAGTGTGCCAGACTGCTGGGCGAGAAAGGCTGTATCTTCGGTGTACCTCTGGACGGCGGTGGATCTTCCACCATGGTGTTCCAGGGCAAAGTCCTGAACAGCGCCAAGGCAGGCCAACGGTCTATTGTTGACTTTGTCATCTTTCGGTGATCGCTTTACTTCCTCTCTTGCGTGTGATATAATTGCATAAAAGAGAGGTGTTAACAGTGAGTGTTCCTGAATTTCCAATTCACTTAGCAGAACTTAATGTCAAAATGCTCAAGAGTTTCGTATTTACTCTGCCCTTTGAAGAAACTGGTCGTGATGATGTTCACATCTTCGTAGATTATGCTGTTTCTGAAAATGGCGACGAAGCTGTTTACGAAGCTTGGGCGCAACTTGCAGATGCCAATATTCGTGCAGTAGTATACGATAGCGTTGTTCCCTACAAAGACGACGAATCGGCAATCTCGGATATTATCTGCGAACTGAATATATCCGAACAATTCCACAACACTGTGCAGCATTTTATTGAACACTTCGATAGATAACCCAAAGTTTCATTAGGGCGGGTAGTATGGATTAGTCCATGCTACCCGCTATCTTTTTATCTTAGAGAATGAATAGATTATTTGATTCTTTGCAAAGGAGGATTATTATTGGAAGGATCAACACTATTAATCATTGTCTGCGGTTCGATGTTGGCGATCCTGGGCCTCATCACCGCAGCCTCGCATATGTATAACCTCAATGGTATCAAATCGAAAACGGTTGGCGATGGGCAGCACGGTGCTGCTCGATTCGCCACTGCCCAGGAATTGAAAAGAACCTATAAGCTAGTTCCTTATGAACCGTCTAGGTGGCGGGCAATGGGTAGGAACAGCGAGGAACTGAAGTTACCACAAGGAATTGTGGTTGGGTGTAAGTTCCGATATGGGCTGCACTGCGATTTCAAAAGCGGAAAGAAGTGGCCTTTCTCCATCAAAAAGAAAACCTATGCTATGGTTGAAACCGGGGATGTCCACGGAATGTTAGTGGGTGCAGCAGGATGCGGCAAGACCGCGTACTGGCTTT
>JAZNZT010000009.1:0-63075 GCA_045595075.1 Faecousia sp. | reverse complement strand
TTCGCCAGGTCCAGACAAATATTTGGGGCAGTGCTGTGTTCTCATTAAAGGAAGATATTCCTTTTATTTATAAAACGCTGGATAACATTAAGGCGATCACATCTCCTTTTGCCCTGATCGTTCTGGGCGGACAGTTCCAGTTTTCTGCCGTAGGCGGTATGTTTAAGGAGATCGCCGTGGGAACAGTTTGCCGACTGATCGTTGCGCCACTGATTGGTATTGGAGGGGCATATCTTCTTAGTACTTATACAAATATCTTGGACTGCGGCGTGAACGATTATCCTGCTATGATTGCCCTATTTGGCTCGCCGGTGGCGGTGTCCAGCGCGGTTATGGCAGGCGCTATGGATAATGATGAACAGCTTGCCACTCAACTGGTGGTCTGGACAAGTATTTTCTCTGTCCTTACCATCTTTATAACGGTATGTATCATGATGCCTGCAGGACTGCTTGCGCCGTGATGTATGATCGGGAAAACTCCCTTATCAGGGAGTTTTCTTTTAATTTGTAAAAATTTTTGGAAGGGCTACCATGTTGCCCCTCTGTATGCTATACTGAATATAAGGAGGGATCCCAATGAAACTCATATTTTTAGGCGCGACCCATGAAGTGACCGGCTCCTGCACATTACTGGAAGCCTGCGGCAAGAAAATATTGATCGATTGCGGTATGGAACAGGGAGCGGATACCTACGAGAATTGCGATTTGCCCATCCTGCCGGCAGAGGTTGACGCGATCTGTCTTACTCATGCCCATATGGATCACTCCGGTAAGATCCCTGCTCTGGTTGCTAAGGGTTATACAGGTCCTGTGTATGCTACGGAAGCCACAGGTCGGCTGTGCCAGATCATGCTCAGAGACTCTGCCCATATTCAGGAATTTGAAGCGGAATGGCGCAACCGGAAGGCAAAGCGGGCAGGAGAGCCGCCCTATGTGCCTATGTATACCATGGCTGACGCGGAGCAGGCTCTGCGGCAGTTTGCCGTATATCCTTACGAGCAGCAGATTCAGATATTTGACGGCATCACTGTTACCTTCCGGGACGCAGGACATCTGTTGGGCTCGGCAAGTGTGTATATAACGGTGGAAGAAGAGGGGCAGTCCCGGACGATATTGTTCTCAGGAGATCTTGGCAATCGGGAAAGACCTCTTATCCGGGATCCGAAGCCGGCGCAAAATGCCGACTATGTGGTCATAGAATCCACCTATGGAGACAGACTTCATGGTCAGCGTCCCGACTATCTGGGGCAGCTTACCGCGGTGTTACAGGAGACCTTTGACCGGGGTGGCAATGTGGTGATCCCAGCCTTTGCTATTGGCAGAACACAGGAACTTCTGTACCTGCTGAGAACGATCAAGGAACAAAATCTTGTCCGCGGACACGACGGCTTCCCTGTGTATGTAGACAGCCCATTGGCAGTAGAAGCCACCAGGATCTATTCCTGCGGTATGCTGGATTACTATGATCAGGAAACCTTGGATCTTTTGGAGAAGGGAATTGACCCGATCCTGTTCAAAGACTTAAAGCTCTCTGTTACCTCGGACGAATCCAAGCTTATTAACGCGGATAAGACACCGAAAGTCATTTTGTCTGCATCCGGTATGTGTGAGGCGGGGCGCATCCGTCACCATTTAAAGCATAACCTTTGGTGCGCCGATTGCACGATTTTGTTTGTAGGATATCAGGCGGTGGGGACTATCGGCAGGAAACTGATCGATGGCGCATCCTCTGTGCGCATGTTCGGTGAGGATATTGCGGTCCGGGCAAATATTGCCGAAATGGATGGCATCTCCGGGCATGCGGACAGGGATATGCTTTTGGGCTGGCTGGGGAATATGAATCATGTTCCTTACAAGGTGTTCGTTAATCATGGCGATGATACCGTCTGTGACAGCTTCGTCCAGACAGTGGAGCAGCGGCTGGGATTTCCGGCTGTGGCGCCATACAGCGGTGACGGCTATGACCTTATCTCCGGTGAGTGTTTCCAAAAGGGCGTGGTAGTCCGTGTCAGCAAGACCTCTAAGGGTCGGAAACAGGCAAATGCGGTTTATGAACGTTTGCTGGTGGCTGGCAAGCGGATCAGTCGACTGATCGAAGCTATGAAGGGTCGTTCCAATAAGGAACTGGCGCAACTGGCAGATCAGCTGACTTCCATATACGAAAAATATAAGCGGTAATAAATCCGCCCTCACACTTCTTGTGTGAGGGCGGTGTTCTGTTTAAAGTCTGTTCAACACATTTTTGATCCGCGCCACAGTTCTGTCGTAGCCAAGGATCTGCATGACCGTATAAAGATCAGGGGAGTTGGTCTTGCCGGTGACCGCCTGCCGGATAAATGTGGATACATCGGCAACAGTGCCGGGGAAGGCGGTTGGATCCGCTTTGTACGCCTTCATATCTGCGGTGAAGCCGATCTCTTCTGTGATAGCCTTGACCTTATCAAACCATACACCGGAGTCATCAGCCGGATCATAGCTTGCAAGAAATTTGTTCAGCACAGCGGCAACGGTGTCTTTGGAGAACTTCTCGTCGAATACAGGCGCTTCCAGATATTCGTCGTAGAAGAAGCCCATGTAAGGTTTAGCCTCTTTCCATGTGGCAAGGTCCTTGCGGGGTTTCTTTCCGCCTCTGCCGATAGCCAGAATAGAAACAGCGTAATCCTTGTCAGCAGCCATCTTTTCGGCGAAGTCAGGATCAAATTCCTTAGCCCACTCCAAAAGCAGAGAGTATACGGTGTCTGCATCCATGCGGGAGATCACATTCTTGGATACATCCGTCAGTTTGGCATAGTCAAACAGGCTGCCGGCAGGATTCAGCTTTTTGGGGCTGAACTTAAAATCGTCGATATCCGCATCTGGGTTGGCGCGTCGCCAGTCCTCAAAATTGGAGTTGAGCACCGTCATCAAATATTCCTGCACTGCCTTGATGGGGAAGCCTTCGGCTTTATAATAGGTCAGCGCCAGCTCTGGGTCTTTCCGCTTGGAGAGCTTGCGCTTGGAAGTGCCGTCCATCTTCATCAGCGGTCCGATGTGGACATACTTTGGCAGTTTAAAGCCTAGAGCATTAAACAGCTGAATGTGGAAGGGAAGGCTGGGCAGCCATTCATCTCCACGGACTACGTGGGTGGTGCGCATCAGCTGATCGTCCACCGCATGGGCAAAGTGATAGGTGGGAATGCCGTCTGATTTCAGAAGAACATGGTCCACATCATTCTCAGTGATCGTCAGCTTGCCCTTGACGAGGTCGTCAAACTTGAACTGGTTCTCAATAGAACCTTCAGAACGGAAACGGAGGACCCATGGATTACCGGCATCCAGTTGCGCCTGAATATCCTCCATAGGACGGTCACGCCACACGGCGTATTTTCCGTAATATCCGGTAGTTTCCTTGTTTGCCTCCTGTTGCTGGCGGATAGCGGACAGCTCTTCTTCCGTGCAGAAGCAGGGATATGCCTTGCCTTCAGATACCAGCTTTTTGGCAAACACATGATAAATAGCGGCTCTCTGACGTTGACGGTAAGGTCCGTAGAGACCGCTGTCTCCATCGCAGGTGGCGCCTTCGTCAAAGCAGATGCCGTAATGCTGCAAGGTGTTGATCAACACTTCCACCGCACCGGGGACTTCCCGCTTGGCGTCGGTATCTTCCACACGAAGGAACAAAACGCCACTGCTCTGGTGGGCCCGCCGTTCAGAGATCATGCCCTGAACAAGGTTTCCAAGGTGGACAAAGCCGGTGGGGGAGGGCGCCATACGGCTGACAACCGCGCCTTCGGGCAGGTCACGGTGGGGGAATCTGGCCTCCACCTGTTCCGGTGTTTCGGTTACATGGGGGAAAAGTAATTGGGCAAGTGCCTGATGATCCATAGGTATCTACCTCTTTACAGAAATTTCTGCTGATACTATACCATCTTCTTAGGGCAAAGTCAATTTTCCGTTGCGTTTTTCTAATGTATATGGTAGAATACAGGAAATCACGAAAAGAGGCGCAAATTATGGAAGACGTAACCGTTGCAAAGAAAAGAATGCTCTCCGGTATTAAGCCCTCCGGTGACTTGACACTGGGCTCTTATTTGGGCGCCATCAAGAACTGGGCAGAGCGGGCAGAGGAATATGACTGCTTTTATTTTATGGCGGATCTGCACGCGATTACCGTCCGTCAGAACCCTGCCGATCTGCGCCGCAGAACCCTGGAGCAGCTTGCCCAGTATATCGCCTGCGGATTAGACCCGGAGAAGAATACGCTCTTTATTCAGAGCCATGTCCATCAACATGCGGAGCTTGGTTGGGTGCTGGACTGCTACTCCATGTTCGGCGAGCTGAGCCGTATGACCCAATTTAAGGATAAGTCCGCAAAGAACGCCGACAATATTAACGGCGGTCTGTTTACTTACCCCAGCCTGATGGCAGGCGACATTTTGCTGTACCAGCCGGATCTTGTTCCGGTGGGCGAGGACCAGAAGCAGCATGTGGAGCTATGTCACACCATTGCCCGCCGTTTTAATGGTATTTACGGCGATGTGTTTAAGATCCCCGAACCCTTTGTGCCAAAGGTGGGCGCCCGGATCATGAGCTTGACAAACCCCACAGCAAAGATGTCCAAGTCCGAAAATGAAGATACCGGTCGTGTTCTGGTCATGGATACCCCCGAGACCATCATGCGCCAGTTCAAGCGGGCGATTACCGATTCCGATACAGAGAATTGCGTCCGTTACGACAAGGAAAATAAACCCGGCGTTGCCAACCTTATGACCATTTACGCTGCCTGCACCGGAAGAACCTATGAGCAGATCGAAGCAGAGTTTGCGGGACAGGGTTACGGCGCGTTTAAACCCAAGGTAGGCGAAGCGGTGGTGGAAATGCTCCGTCCCATCCGGGAAGAGGCAAGCCGCATCGTTAAGGATAAGGCTTATCTGGAAAGTGTTTATCGCGCTGGCGCAGAAAAGGCAAGCTATGTTGCGGAAAAAACTTTGCGTAAGGTCTATAAAAAGGTTGGATTTGTAGCGAAATAAAATGAAAATACGCCGCAAAGCGGCTTATTTTTTTACATAAATAAATACATGGCAAGGGTGAGCATGGCGGTGTTTTGATCTTCCGCACAGTCACCTGCCATCAGAAGAAGCAGGACGATCACCAATAGGTCGCCGGTGTCCAGATCCCTGGGCAGGATGTTCTGAAAAAAGGAACGGATACTGCTTTCCTGTCGGCTTGGTGCTTCCTTTCGGGAAGAATATTTTTGGGGCGGCTCTTTATGCTCCGGAGGCGGGCAGGTATCCGGGGCAGGAGACGGGCAGGGATCCGGTATTGGGGTTGGGTGCAGTTCTCTGGGAGGTGGCGCAGGTTTCGGATCACGATTTTGCGGCTCCGGTACCCGGTTGCGCCGATATGAGCCATCCGGCTGGGGAATATAGCGGTTATACATGATTTCACCTGCCTAGTAAAGATCGTATTCCCTGAGAGCCAAGGACAGAGGAAGCGACACTTGCCATTCGGGCGGCACGCATAGCCCTTTCCAACTTTGCAATTCGTTGATGGCTCAAATAGGGATGCAATGCTTTTAATAAAGACTGTTGATTTCGGTCTACG
Organism: Faecousia sp.; assembly: GCA_045595075.1. Lineage (GTDB taxonomy): Bacteria > Bacillota > Clostridia > Oscillospirales > Oscillospiraceae > Faecousia. The sequence goes on along the minus strand of JAZNZT010000009.1, from coordinate 57,492 downwards.
CCTGTTTGTTTTGCCAATCCGGAAAGCTTTTGTAGCGTGGAAATATCAATGTCCGGTATATTAAAGCTGCTTGCCTGCTGGCTTGGCGCATCCTTGGGCGGTGATTTTTCTTCTTGCTTTTGCGTGTTTGAGGATTGATTAAGGCTTTGGGCCATTGCCATGATTTTTTGCATCATTTCCGGGTTGTTCAGAATAGCGCCCATTTTGGATTCCATATCATCCATAGATCATCCTCCAAGCTGCTCCAAAAGCCGTTTAATTTCCGGAGATGCCATTATGGCTGAAAGCTCTTTTTTAGCCTGATCAAAATTCCCCGCAGAGGCTTGATCCATGGCTTTTTGAAGTTCTCCACTATCAGACCGTTTTAGCGTCTCCAAAAGCTGTTGTCCCACGGGACTTTTTGCGATGCGCATTGCTTCAGCGATAGAAAAATCTTCAGATTTTTTCTCCATTGGATTGCCTCCTGTCAAAATGCCTGTTATAATTGACACAAATTATGGCTGTTATATCCATGGTTTGTTTTTGACAGCCTGATCAATACTACTATATGCGAAGATAGAACAGCAGGTGCGTTATGAAAATTCTTGTTTTGTCCGATTCTCACTCCGCATTAAGCTTTATGAGACGGTGTATTGCGTCAGTAAAACCGGATGCAGTGATCCATTTGGGGGATCATTATGACGACGGGGAAGTGATTGCCGAGGAGTTTCCGTGGATTCGCCTTCACCAAGTACCGGGCAACTGTGACCGGGGGCGGTGTCCTATGAACACCCATGAGATCTTGTGCTATCCGATAGGTGGCGTTAAAATTTATATGACCCACGGACACCGGCACGGGGTGAAACAGAGCTTGTTTAGCCTGTTGGCGGATGCGAGGGCAAATGGGGCGCAGATCGCCCTTTTTGGACATACCCACAGCGCTGTTTGTTATCAGGAATCAGACGGACTCTGGGTGGTTAATCCCGGCAGCTGTGGCGCATACAGCGGTACTGCCGCAATTGTTGAGACGGAAAATGAAAAGATTTCCGCCTGCCGCATTATCGGACAGGCGGATCTCTAGAAATTATGCGAGAGCCAGCAGGAACAGCACCATGGCAGCCGCGCCTGCGCCGCTGGCGGCCATCAACAGAAGATCTACGACCTTGTTTATGATCTGACGGCGGCTTGCGGAATTGGGGTAAGTTACATGGGCCTTTCCCGGACGGACTGTGGGATATAAAACGGTAGTTTTCATGGATATTCCTCCTTGTTTTCTTTGTTGATACAAGGATACAACTATTAATGTACAATAAAGCGGACACAATATCCCTGATGAACAAATAATACTCCGCCTTGCATCTTGGGAAAGAATATGATATGATAGTGTAAAGAATGCCCGGAGGTGGCTTATGAACATTTTTGAAACGATGGATAACAAGTGGCGTCTTTTCCTCATAAAGCACGGCCCTGCCATCGATAAGACGAAGACAGTCTTTAAGAATATCTGGACTGTTCTGAAGCGGACAGGACAGTGGATCTATCGGCTTCGGAGCATTTTTCTTGCGGTGCCTGTCATTTTGTTTGCCCTTCGTCTGGCGGTTTATAACATGCAAAATCTGCCTGAGCAGGTGGGCATCAATATCCTGACTACCGGCGAGTATGCCCAAATGATCGACCGGAACATAGCGGTGATGGGACCCCTTGCGGTGACAGCCCTTTGCATCCTGATGATGTTTTTATCCCGGAGGATCGTCTATCCCTGGCTGATTAGTCTGTTTTCCCTGGCTCTACCGATCCTTATCTATATAACCAATGTGTTTCCTGCATAAAAACATCCCGTTCCGCATGCGGAACGGGATGTTTGTTCGTTATTTAAGAAGAGTGTGCAACTGCTCAACTGTGTCGGCAATGGCAATAGCGCCAGCGTCTACCATATCTTTTACTTCTCCGTAGCCCCAGGATACGCCGATGGTAGGAATTCCGTGTGCAGCCGCGCCGATCACATCAAAGGCGGTATCGCCAACCATGATCATATTATCGCCGGTGCCGTTTTCCTTCAAAAGATAGGCGATCACATCTTCCTTGGTGCTGCGGCTTCTGTCCATAGATGCGCCGCAGATCCGGTGAAAATATTTTGCCAGATCAAATTTTTCCAGAATTTCAATGGAAAGCGCTTCCGGCTTGGATGTGGCAACAAGCAGCCGATGCCCCGCCGCTTGCAAGCTTGCCAGCATTTCCTGAATGCCGGGGTAGGGGGTGTTTTCAAATTTTCCCACAGTGTGATACCGGCTACGATAGACTTCCACCGCTTCATCTGCCCGATCTTCCGGCACACCGAATTTAACAAAGGTTTCGTGAAGCGGAGGACCTACAAAGACGCGCATGATCTGTCGGTCCGGCACAGGAAGCCCAAAATGCTCCAAGGCAAGGGAAGCGCAGTTAATGATACCCTCTCCGGAATCGGTAAGCGTTCCGTCAAGGTCAAAAAGAATCGTATTTGGCATGTACAGGCATCCTTTCTGTATTTTTATTATTGTAACATAAACCAAAGGTGTTGACAATATCTGTCCGTGTATCTTAATGAAAAATAACCACCCTTTGGGTGGCTATTTTTGGCGGAGAGTGTGAGATTCGAACTCACGGTGGGTTTCCCCATCACTAGTTTTCAAGACTAGCTCCTTAAACCGCTCGGACAACTCTCCGAATACAGAAAAACCGCCGTACGGCGGTCTATCTGTGGCGGAGTGAGAGGGATTTGAACCCTCGCGCGCTTTTTAGACGCCTACTCCCTTAGCAGGGGAGCCCCTTCGGCCTCTTGGGTATCACTCCAAATATAAATGCAAGATATTCCGTTGTTTGCCAAGACATTCTAGCATAGGCAGAATCATTTGTCAAGGGCAAATCCGTAACCGGGTGATATAAAATAGAATTTACCCGATCTCAGCAAAACAGGTTGCACGACACAATGACTGCCTTGTATGTTTTAAACAGAGGAAGCAATTGACTTTTGATTTTTGTCATGTTACAACGATGAAAAGGGTATTCCTTGAAAGGAGATTATATACTATGAGAGCTGCTTTTTACGAATGTGATGTTACACCACCGTTGGGTGGTTTTATGTGGGGACACTATATGCCCATGCATGCAAAGACTGTCCATGACCGGCTGTATGCCAAGGCAGTGGTAGTATAGGACGCAGGGGAGATGGCTGCCATTATTGTGGTGGATACTTGCGCGATCCCGGAAGATATGCATGATATCGTGACCAAGCGGGTCTACGAGTTTACCGGGATTTCCCCGGACCGGGTCTGCATTACTTCCAACCATACCCATTCCGGCGCACCTGTCAGCAACGATAATACAGTGGGTTGCAAGGCTGACGATCCCTACAAGGATGTATTCTACCGGCTCTGTGCGGATGCAGTCACCCTGGCTTACCAGAAACTGGAAGAGGTGGACGTGAAATTCGGTGGGACCCAGGTCCACGGCCTTTCCTTTAACAGAAACTTTATCCTGGAGGATGGCAGTCTGGTTACCCATGGCCGTGGCAGGAAGAACATTGTTAAGCCCTTGGGCGGCATTGATCCTGCGTTGCCTGTACTTGTTTTTGAAAAAGAGGGTAAGCCTATTGGCGCGGTGATCAACTTTGCTTGCCATCAGTGCTGTCTGGATGCTCTTTATAATGAAGCACCTGGTTACAGTGGAGACTATGCCTCTGCGCTCTCCAAAAAGTTGAAAGAGCATTACGGACAGGATTTTGTAAGTCTGTTTGTGCTGGGAACCTGCGGTGATATTAACCATGTCAATCCCGACGACAGTGTTCCCATGCGACCCCTGTGGTATCGGGAGATGGGTAAAATTTTGGCGGAAGCCGTGATCAAAGCGGTAGACGAGGCAGAGCCAGTTTCCGGCGGTGTGAGCGTTGCTACGGAAATTATTGAGATCGAGCGCAGACTGGTAGATCAGCAGACCGCAAGAGAGCTGGGCAGACACCGTTTGGAAGTGGACTTTGGTTTGTACAGAACAAGAAATCTTTTGTACTATCAGGCGGTGAACACCGAAAAGACATCCAAGCTGAAGGTGCAGGCGATCCGCATTGGAGATGTATGTATTTCTACTTTGCCCGGCGAGATCTATGTCGCCTACGGTTTGGGAATTAAGGCGGCATCCCCCTTCAAGGGGAATATGGTGATCGAGAACTGCAACTACTACTGCGGTTACATACCCACCAAGGAAGCCTTCGCAGAGGGTAGTGAGATCTATGAAACCACCCTGTGTTTCCACAGTAATTTGATTCCTGAAGCAGGTCAGATCCTGCAGGATAAGGCAATTGAACTTGCCAATAAACTTGCATAACGGAAAATCGTCACCCATCGGGTGACGATTTTTTAGTTTTTCTTATTTAGTTTGCGCTTTGTTCCGTCCGGCTCGACGATATACGTGTTGTCCAGCTGGCCGGTAAGGCTGGCTTTTACAGAATCGATATAGATGCGGCGCAGCTTGTCCCGTTCGGTGATTTCTTCGGGAGTTAAGCCCTCGGCTTTTGCTTTTGCTGCCAATTCGTTAATTCTTGCGATCACTTCATTCATGTTCATGGCGTTCACCTCTCTAGTAGTGCTATTATATCACAGCTTTTTCTCTTTGCAAGGAAGTTTTTCTTGTTTGTTTGCCGTCCTTGGAGTATAATGGACGAAAGAAAGCAGGTGAAACAATGGTAATCGGTATTATCGGCGCAGGCGCATCGGGAATGGCGGCAGCCTTGGCAGCTGCGGAAAATCCCAATGTGCAGGTAGAACTTTTTGAGCGACAGGCACGGGTGGGAAGAAAATTGCAGGCAACGGGAAACGGTCGCTGCAATCTGACAAACCTGAATGCCGGCATCGGGGGCTATCACGGGGAGGATCCCGCATTTGCATCCCCGGCGCTGCATGCAATGGATCCGGAAGCAACGCTGAAATGGTTTCAAAGTCTGGGTTTGTTTACAGTAGCGGAGGAATCCGGTCGGGTCTATCCCTATTCCGACCAGGCAAATTCCGTTGTGGATGTGCTGCGTCTTGCTTTGGAAAAGAATAATATCAATCTGCATACCGGTTGCGAGATTCAGAAGATTCGCAAAGCTGACGGGATATTTCTCCTGGAGTGTGACGGGGAAATTTTCCGTTGCGATAAGCTGATAATCGCTTGCGGCGGACTTGCAGGAACAAAGCTGGGCGGTACGATGTCTGGCTATAAGCTGCTGAGTAAATTTGGGCATCGGTCAACCCGGCTGCGTCCTGCGCTTGTGCAGCTGAAATCAGACTGGAGCGGCGTTATGGCGCTGAAAGGTGTCCGTGCCAACTGTTGTGTTAAGATCATGAAAGACGGAGATATGTTTGCTAAGAGCACCGGAGAACTGCAGTTTACAGAGTACGGCATTTCCGGACCGGTGGTGTTTGAGGTGTCCAGAGATGTGTGCAGTACTCCCGGCGTATGGAGCGGTAAACTGGACTTTTTGCCGGGCTGTGACAAAAGCATCCTGCTTACGGAATTACAGCGGCGCAGAAATACTGATCTTTTAACTGATGAATTGCTCACCGGCATCCTCCATAACCGCTTGGGGCGGGTACTTAGCAAGGCTGTCGGTATTAAAGGCGACAGAAAGATCGCTGACCTTACGGACAGTCAGCTGGAGCAGGTATGTTTGGCGGTGAAGGAATTCGAGATCTCGCTGACCGAGCCGCTGGGTATGGAAAGCGCTCAGGTCACAGCCGGCGGCGTTCGCGCAGAGGACTTTGATTCCTGTACTATGGAAAGCCGTCTTGTGCCGGGACTGTATGCCTGCGGTGAAGTGTTGGATATTGACGGCGACTGCGGCGGTTATAATCTGCAATGGGCGTGGAGCTCAGGCCGCTTAGCCGGTCTGAACGCCGGAAAGGATGCCAGATGATTCGGATACGGGAGATTTCTATGCCTCCAGAGCATAATGCGGCGCAGCTTTCCTATGAGGCGGCAAGACTTTTGCGTATTTCCAATTCCGCTGTTCGCAAGGTGCGACTGGTTCGCCGATCTGTGGATGCCCGGAAGAAACCGGATATTAAGATCGTTTATACCATTGATGTACAGGTGGACGGCAACGAAAAGAAGATTCTGAAACAAAGCGGCTGTAAGCGGGCTGATATTGCGCCGGTGTCTTATTATAAGATTCCTAAGACAACGGCAGATCCCGAAAAACGCCCTGTGGTTGTGGGCTTTGGTCCTGCGGGAATGTTTGCGGCGTTAGTGCTTGCTCTTGCCGGTCTGCGCCCTTTGGTGCTGGAACGGGGCGAGGATGCCGCCACCCGCAATGAAAAGGTGGAGCGCGTTTTTGCAACCGGTGAATTGGATACGAAAAGTAATGTTCAGTTTGGTGAGGGCGGTGCAGGTACATTTTCTGACGGCAAGCTGAATACCGGTGTCAACAATCCCCGGATCGGATGGATACTGGAGCAGTTTGTGGCAGCGGGAGCAAGGGAGGATATTCTCTTCGATGCCAAACCGCACGTTGGCACGGATGTGCTTTTAACTGTGGTGCAGAATCTGCGCAGGCGTATCATATCCCTTGGCGGAGAGGTTCGGTTTTGTAGTCAGGTTACCGATATTCTCCGGGAAAACGGACATATCACCGGCTTACAGATCAATGGTAAAGAAACGGTTGACTGTGATAAGGTGATTTTTGCCATTGGACACAGCGCCCGGGATACCTTCCGTATGCTCCATGAAATAGGAATCCCAATGGAGCCAAAACCGTTTTCTATGGGCGTTCGTATCGAGCATTTGCAGAACAGGATCGATGCAGCCCAGTACGGAAAAATTGACCCGGTTCTTCCTCCTGCGGATTATAAGCTGGTCAAGCATCTGGCAGATGAAACGGTATACACTTTCTGTATGTGTCCGGGAGGCTATGTGGTTGCCGCAGCGTCCGAAGAGGGCAGGGTGGTCACCAATGGTATGAGCTATGCGGACCGGGACGGTGTCAACGCCAATGCGGCACTGCTTGTTACCTTAAATCCCAAGGATTTTCCGGGAGATGATCCTCTGGCAGGTGTCCGCTGGCAGCAGGCAATCGAGGAGACTGCGTTCCAAACCGGCGGAAGAAACTACTATGCGCCGGCGCAAAGGGTAGAGGACTTCCTTGCGGGCAGACCCAGCGCAGGACCGGGCAGCGTACAGCCGACTTATCGACCGGGGGTGACCTGGTGCGATCTGCACGGTGTGCTGCCCTATAAGATCACCCATGCATTGGAAGAAGCGCTTCCTTTGCTTGACGGTAGCCTTAAGGGATTTGCAGACGGGGACAGCGTGCTCACCGCACCGGAAACCCGTAGTTCTTCTCCGGTACGGATCGTCCGGGGAGAGAATAAGCAGTCTACCGGCCTTGTCGGTTTTTACCCGGCAGGGGAGGGCGCGGGCTATGCCGGAGGCATCATGTCTGCAGCTATCGACGGTATGCTCTGCGCCGAGGCGCTTATAGAAGTGTTGAAAGACAATTAAATGTACCGGATTTGCAATGCATATGAGCAAAATATTCAATCGTTTTATGCAGTATAATGGTTTATAATGAAAAAAGATAATGTTAATTTAGAAAGGTGATCACTATAAATCTGGTAATCGTTGGCTTTCGGCACAGACACACTGTTGAAATTTATCTTGAGGCGATGAATGACCCCAATGTGACAGTTTTGGGCGCATGGGAGCCTACGCAAGAGGGGCGTGACCTTGCTGAAGGTACCGGTATTGAGTTTAATTATCCCACATTGGAGGCGGTTCTGGCTGACGAGCGCGTAGATGCTGTCTGCCTTGGCGGCTGCTACGGTGACCGCGGCGGTCATGCCATCGCTGCCCTTAAAGCCGGCAAACATGTGTACGGCGACAAACCCCTATGCACCTCTTTGGATGAACTGGCGCAGATGGAGAAACTGGCAAAGGAAAAGGATCTTAAGATCGGCTGCTATCTGATCCTGCGGTTTATGAACGGCATGAAGACCATCCGGGAAATGATCGCAAATGGCGATATCGGCGAAGTCGGCGCTGTGAACATGACTGCCCAGCACCCCCTGCAGTATGGCGTGCGGCCTATGTGGTACTTTGAGAAGGGTAAGCACGGCGGCACGATCAATGATATTGCCATTCACGGTGTAGACCTTGTCCGGTTTCTGACCGGACTGGGGGTAAAGAAGGTCACTGCGGCGCGTACATGGAATCATTTTGCAGATAAGGCTCCCGATTTCAAGGATTGCGGACAGTTTATGGCGGAGCTGGATAACGGCGCCGGCTACATGGCAGACGTATCTTACGCTGCTCCTGCAAGCTGCGGCTTTGCTCTGGAGACCTATTGGAGAATGACCATTTGGGGAACCAAGGGCGTTATTGAGTATAAGATGAAGAGCGGTCTGAAAGAGGCTGCCATTGACGGTGACGACGGCGCACTGCTGCAGGTTGCGTTGAACGGAAGCGCCGGTTTTGAGCCTGTTAAAAAAGAAAAGTATCAGGTCACCGGTATTGGTGAATTTGTTAAGGAGATTCGCGGCGAGAAGGCGCTGATCGACACTGCTGATGTGATCCGCTCCTCCCGGGATGTTTTGACGATCCAGGCGGCAGCAGACAGCAACTGCTGATTTATTATAATGCACCGTCGGTCATATGACCGGCGGTGTTTTTTGGCGGGACAGTTCATAATTTGCAATCTTAAAAGATAAGTCCTGCAATGGTTTTTGCCTCATAGATTCTGTATACTTAGATTATCGATAAAGAATTACCTGAAAGGGGATTATTTCTTATGGTAAAATTCGGAATTATTGGTGCAGGTGTTATCTCCGCAAGTCATGCTCAGGGCATTTCTGAAACACCCAATGCGCAAATCGGCGCGGTCTGTGACATCATTGAGGAAAAAGCAGTTGCCTTTGCCGAGAAGTATCACGTGGACAAGATCTACACAGACTATAATGAGCTTCTGCAGGATCCGGAGATCGATGCGGTGTCTGTTTGCGTTCCCAGCGGTCTGCATGGCGAGATCGTTATGGCTGCCGCCCGTGCCGGCAAGCATATTCTCTGCGAGAAGCCTGTGGAGATCACCAAAGAAAAGATCGATGAGATGATCCGCGTGGTGGAGAGCACGGATGTGAAGGTCCAGTGTGTCTTCCAGCGGCGCATTCGAAATTCCTCGCAGCGTGTTAAGGCTGCCCTGGAAAGCGGCGTGTTTGGTAAAGTACTTATGGCAAGTGCTTATTTGAAGTACTATCGTACAGCAGAGTATTATAAGAGCGCCGGTTGGCGTGCTACTTGGGAATACGACGGCGGTGGAGCGCTGATGAACCAGGGCGTTCACGGTATTGATCTGATCTCCTGGCTCATGGGTGGTATCAAAAAGGTCAGCGCCATTACCAAGACACAGCTCCATGACATTCCCGTTGAAGATGCGGCTGTTGCAGTGGTAGAATATGAAAATGGCGCTATTGGCGTTGTTGAAGGCTCCACCTGCACCAAGCCTGCCCAAAGCCCCCGGTTTGAGATCTACTGCGAGAAGGGCAGTATCATTTTTGACAGCGAGACCATCTCCCAGTGGCACTTAAACGGGGAGGATATTACTTTTGATGATCTGGCATCTGCCAATACGACAGTTGCAAACGATGATCCTACCAAAGTGCTGACCAATGAGCACGGCGTTCTGGTGAAGGATCTTGTTGAGTGTATCGAGACAGATACTGCGCCTTCCATATCCCTGCGGGATGCCAGAAAATCCGTGGATGCGATTCTTGCTATCTACCGTTCTTCCCGTGAAGGAAGGATCATGGAGCTGTAATTGTATTGAGAGGATAAAGAGAATGGGTGATGAAATGAACTGTGTGAGCTATGAAATATGTCCGGAGAATCGGGATGCGCTTTATTTCAGTTACTTTTCTTATCCCCAAGTGCCATGGGACGTGATCCACACCCATACACACAGCAATTACGAGGCGATCTATGTCCTGGACGGCGAGATGACTTATGTTATAGAGGACAGAAAATACCGAGTCCAGCAAGACGATCTGATTATCGTAAAACCGAACGACTACCATTTTATACAGTTTGATTCTAAAAAGAGCTACGAGCGGTACAGTCTGCTCTTTGACCCTGCTGTGTTGGGATTGGACGGTGTGGATAAACTGTTTCCGGAACAGAATGTGATCAGTTGCAGGCGTTTGCCAGTGGTCAGGGACTTGTTTCGAAAAATGGATTACTATTACGAAAACTTCCAAAATGAGATGCTGCTTGAGCTGCTGTCTATTATGGTGAGGGAACTGGTTTGTAATTTGAGCATTTTGTCAGATCGAAAAGAGCCGGATCAGATCCATTCTGCCCATCCTGTGATCTGCCGTATGCTGGAGGAGATCAATAAGGACATTTTTGCCTTTGAAGGTATCGGTAAGCTTGCGGAACAGATGTTTGTGTCTGAGGGGTATCTTTATCATCTTTTTAAACAGGAGATGAAGGTCTCTCCCGGAAGATATGTAACAGAAAAACGGCTGCTGGCAGCCCGGAATATGCTGCTTCAGGGAAAACAGCCTACGAAGATCTACCTGGATTGCGGCTTTTCGGATTATTCGTCATTTTTTCGCAGCTATAACAAGTTTTTTGGATATCCTCCCTCCAAAGAGGGACAGAAGAACAGTAAATAACAAAAGCTGCCGACCAAATGATCGGCAGCTTTTCTTATTGAATAAGAGAATATATAAAGACAAGAAAAGTGATTTGTAAGGCGATAATGACGGGTATGCCCAAAGAAAATTTCGCATGTAGAGTTTTATGGTGAAACAGATGCATACCAATCAAACAGCCGATGCTTCCACCCAGGATCGCAACGCAAAATAGAGTTGCTTCAGAGATCCGCCACAGTTTTTTTCTGGCTTTTATTTTATCTGCAAGCATAAGCAGAACGCCGGCAGCATTGATTAGTAACAGGTAAACAAGCAGTAGCTTCATGATCATGCCTTTCTGGGGGGAACAGTTGTGAAAAAAATATGGATCGTAATTTTGCTGGCATTGGTACTTAGCGGCTGTGGGGTGCAGGAAACCTTTGAAACGGTAAATGACACCCTTGATCAGCAGTCGTCTGCACTGGCGAAACAAGTGGTACTGGAGCTTCCGGAGGATGCGGCAGTACCGGCAATGGAGAGTGATGTGTCTGGTAGGCTGTATTTCTGCGATGGGTACTTTGTGACCGTGCAAACTGTGGAATCGGGGGATCTGAATAGCACAATAAAGGAGACCACAGGCTTTGACCGAAATACTTTGCCGATCATCGAAACTACCCAAGGGGATGTCCGGCGTTATGAATGCGTGTGGACTTCAGCAGGGGAGACAGAAGAGCAGATAGGCAGGCTTGCCGTGTTGGATGATGGCAGCCACCACTATGTTGTTGCCGTCATGGCAGATGCCTCAAAGGCAGGAGAGCTGACAGGACGGTGGAATCAGCTTTTCAGTTCGTTCACCCTTGCAGATACTGCTCCATAGCTTCCCGACACATGTCGGCGCACTGCTTGGCAACAGATTCCGGATAGAGGATCTTAGCTTTATTTCCAAAGCCGATGACCCAGCTTAAGAACATGGGAGATACGGCAACGGGAACTGTAAAGTTGAAGTGATCTTCGCCGTCAGGGATCAGCATGGTATCTTTTCCGAACCGGTCAATGACTACGTTGATCAGACTGCGGTGGAAGCGCATTTTCACATTCACCGAATCTCCGGAGTACATTTGAAACAGCCGGTTGGCGTGATCGACCAAAGCCTTTCCGGAAAGCTCCGGACAGGATACCCGCTTTTCTTCGATTAGTTGAATGTCCGTCATTCGATCCACCCGGTAAGATGTAACGCCGTGGCGCTGAGACAGCGCCAGCAAATAACAGTTCTCATGATCCTGGCAAAGTCCGTAGGGACTTGCCAGGTATTCTTTTTCCCGATAACTGCGCTTACCGCCCAGATCCCAGTCAAAGTACCGGAATCGGATCTGCCGGTTTTGGCTGATGGCTTCCTGGATGGCATCCACATTGTACAAAATGGATTCGTTCATGCTTTTGACTCGACCGGACACCAGAACATTTCTCCGCAGAAGTCCGGCGTCATGCTCGTTGCACTGATCACACAGCTTTTCGATCAGCTCCCGGGATTTTCCTTCGGTGAGATACCGGCTGGACTGAACCGCGTCGATCAGTAGCTTCAGCTCGGAGAGCTGAAAGCTTCGGGGAGAGCCGATGTAGTAGCCGCCGTTTTTGCCTGCAAGAGAGATAATATCGATGCCGTATTCCTGTAAGGCGGCAATATCGGAATAGACAGTCTTCCGGTCGCAGGAGATGCCATGCTGGCGGTCCAGCATAGAGATCAGCTCCGATGTTTTAACAGGATTCTGTTCGTGGGAGTATTTCTCCAGATACTCCAATATGTAAAAAATTTTCAGTTTTTGGTTATCGGATTTTGGCATTGACTCCAACCTCCCGGGTGTTTTTTACAATTATAGCATATTTCTGCTTCCGGGGGAATGGAAAATTTGCTTTTTGCGGTAAAATATGATATGGTTAAAAGCAAAGGAGTGAAATGTTATGCTGTATGCCGGTTGTCATTTATCTGTTTCAAACGGTTTTGCTGCCACAGTGAAGACTGCCCAGTCTATCGGAGCGAATACCTTTGCTTTTTTTACCAGAAATCCCAGAGGAAGTCAGGCGAAAAAGGAAGACCCTGTGGATGCTGCAAATGCTGTAAAAGCAATGCAGGAATCAGGTTTTGGAAAATTGGTAGCCCATGGCGCCTATACTATGAATTTGTGTACCGCGGACCCGGATGCCCGGGCATTTGCGGCCAGCGTTCTGTGCGACGATCTTCGCCGTATGGCAGCTCTGCCGGGGAATTTCTATAATTTCCACCCGGGCAGCCATGTTGGGCAGGGTGTGGATACAGGCATCAGCCAGATATGCGATGCGCTGAAGCAGGCTCTTGCTCCAGGGTATCCTGTGAAGGTGCTTCTGGAAACCATGGCAGGTAAGGGCAGCGAGATCGGCGGCAGGTTTGAGGAACTGAAAGCCATTATAGACGGCGTTGGCAGTGATAATATCGGTGTCTGTATCGATACCTGTCATATCCACGATGGCGGCTATGATATCGTCAACGATTTAGACGGTGTTTTGCAGGAGTTTGACCGGGTGATCGGTCTGGACAAGCTCTGCGCGATCCATCTGAACGATTCTAAAAATCCCTTTGGTAGCCATAAAGACCGGCATGCCTGCCTGGGCGAGGGCAATCTGGGCATAGCGCTTTTCCGCGCTGTTGTTAATCACCCGGCGCTCAAGGATAAGCCTATGATCCTGGAAACTCCTAATGAGCTTCCGGGCTACGCGAAGGAGATCGCGCTGCTTCGTTCTATGGAGGAATAATATCATAAAAATCTACGCAAAGGAGGTGACGGTATGGACTGGGTTTTCACAATGCAAAATGCAGAGCCCACTTATTTCTATGTCTTTGTAGCGATTTTTCGCTGGGTCGCGCCGGTGCTTGCGGCGATTTTGCTCTTTCGGTGCATTAAACCCCTTTTGACATTTCGCCGGGAGCCGGAGATCTGGGCGTGGCTTTGCCTTTCTGATGGGAAAAAGCTTGCCATTACCCACTGGGAAAATGTGATCGGCAGAAGCAAACGCAGCGATATCGTCATCGAACATCCTGCTGTTTCCAGAAATCATGGTGTACTGACCCGATACGATGACGGAAGCTGGACCATTCGGGACGCAGATTCCAAAGGTGGCATCTTCGTCAACGGAAAACGGAAGCAGATCTGCGCGCTGGATCCGGAAGATGTGATTACCATTGGGGGGATCGATATGACCCTGCAGCCGATTTCCAGACGGCAGGAGATCCGCCTTGCTCAGCTACGGACGAGGGCATCTTCCCTGGTGAGCACACTATTTAATGTACTGCTTTTGACACTGTTTCAGATTCTTTGCTGCGTAGGATTTCTTATGGGAAGCGATCCTGCAGTTGCCCAATCTGTACTGCTTGGCTTTGGCGGAATTATCATCTGTCAGTGGTTGCTGCTTTTGTTCTATGTATGTATCCGCAGGATTTCCTTTGAGGTAGAGACCATCGCCTTCTTCCTGACCACTATGGGTATGACTGCCATTGCTACGGTATGTCCCGAAGAAGCCTTAAAACAAGTGATCGCAATGATCTTTGGGATCAGCGTATTCCTTGGCGTGGGTTGGTCGCTGCGGGATTTGGAACGCGCTAAAAGAGTACGGTATATTGCCGCTGTTGCCGGAATCGGTTTTTTAGTGATAACCCTTTTGTTTGGCAAAGAGTATTACGGCGCAAAGAACTGGCTGGTCATCGGGTCGTTTTCTTTGCAGCCGTCGGAATTTAGTAAAGTGTGCTTTGTCTATGCAGGCGCGTCCGCAATGGACCGAATCGTGACAAAGCGGAATCTTGTGCTGTTCATTGGCTATTCAGCCATGCTTTGCGCCTGCCTTGCCCTTATGAACGATTTCGGTACAGCGCTGATCTTCTTCTGCGCGTTTCTGGTGGTGGCATATCTTCGTTCCGGAAGTGTAGGTACGATCGGTTTGGCCTGCGCATCCCTTGGCTTTGCCGGAGTCGTGGCTTTGCGGATCGCGCCTCATGCCATGAAGCGGTTTGCTTCCTGGAGGCATATTTGGGAAGTCCCTCTGGACGGCGGCTATCAGCAGACCCGGGCGCTTATGTGTATGGCATCCGGCGGACTTCTGGGTCTGGGTGTCGGCAATGGCTGGATGAAAAATGTTTTTGCCGCTGATTCTGATATGGTAGTTGCTACCGTTTCTGAGGAATGGGGACTTTTGATGGTGATCATGCTTGTGCTGAGTGTTGTGGCGCTTGCTGTATTTGCCGTCCGGTCTGCAGCAGTGGGCAGAAGCAGCTTTTATACCATCGGCAGTTGTACCGCTGCTGCCATACTGCTGGTCCAGGTGATATTAAATGCGCTGGGAACAGTGGATATCGTTCCTCTCACCGGCGTTACCTTTCCCTTTGTGTCTAACGGCGGTTCCAGTATGATCGGCGCATGGGGTCTGTTGGCTTTTGTAAAGGCGGCAGACACCAGGCAGAATGCAAGTTTTGCGGTGCGGCTGACCGGTAATGGAGGGGATGAGGATGAATAGAATTGCAGGACGGGCAGGGGTCACTCTGTTGATCGCCATACTTTTGTTGGCTGGCCTGGCGTTCTTTGTAGGCGAGTATTTTGCCTGCGCTTCGGATTGGGTCATTTTTCCGGGTTCTCCCCATGTCTATAACGGCAGCAATATCGGCTGCGGGATTGTAACAGACAGGGAAGGCGTTCTGTTGGTAAACATGAACGGC
This sequence comes from Faecousia sp., assembly GCA_045595075.1. Lineage (GTDB taxonomy): Bacteria > Bacillota > Clostridia > Oscillospirales > Oscillospiraceae > Faecousia. Next base: position 42,144 of record JAZNZT010000009.1, on the reverse strand, counting down.
GATCGGATATATGCTCCCAATGAAGCTGTGCGCAAGGCAACGGTCCATTGGGTAGGTGACCGATACGGAAGTGTGGATGCGCCGGCGCTCTCCACATATTCCTCAGAGCTTGCCGGTTTTAATCTTGTGAACGGTGTGTATTCTTACGGTCAGACCGGCGGCGTTGCGGAACTGACCCTGTCTGCCCGCGTGCAGACTGCGGCGCTGGAGGCATTGGGAGATTACAAGGGCACAGTGGGCGTATACAACTACAAAACCGGACAGCTTATCTGCGCTGTTTCCACTCCCAGCTATGATCCGGACAATATTCCCAATCTGGAGGGAGATATCACCGGGGTGTATGAGGGAATGTACCTGAACCGGTTTACCCAGTCTGTCTATATTCCCGGCTCTATTTTCAAGATCGTTACGCTGGCGGCTGCGCTGGACACCATTCCGGATATCCGGGAGCAGACCTTTGTGTGCCGGGGAAGCTATCAGATGGGCAAAGATGAGATCACCTGCGAGGGCGCCCATTGGGAGCAGGATCTAAAGCAGGCATTCTGCAACTCCTGTAACTGCGCCTTTGCACAGATATCCGAACAGCTGGGTAAGGATGTGCTTACCCGGTATGTAGAGCAGTTTGGAATTATCGAGAGCCTTTCCTTTGACGGTATTACAACATCGCCCGGAAACTTTGATCTGAAGGATGCGTCCAATGTAAGCACGGCATGGGCAAGTATCGGTCAGTATACAGACCAGATCAATCCTTGCCGGTTTATGACCTTCTTAGGAGCAGTTGCAAACGGAGGTATAGGCGCTGAACCCTATTTGGTAGAAGAGATCACATCCGGCGCCATCACCGGATACGATGCCGAAACGCAGTTGAGTGAGCGGATCATGTCTTCTGCCACCGCAGAAGTTTTACAGGAGTACCTTTTGAACAATGTGCAGACAAAATACGGTGCGGAAAATTTCCCCGGATTGACTGTCTGCGCCAAGACCGGCACGGGAGAAGTGGGCGGCGATAAAAAACCCAATGCCATGCTGGCAGGCTTTGTGGCGGATGAGGAATACCCCTTGGCGTTTATCGTGGCGGTGGAAGATGCGGGCTACGGAAAAACAGTCTGCGTGCCCATTCTTTCGAAGGTCCTTGCAGCATGTAAAACAGTCATGGATGCTGAGTAATATTATAATGGCAAATCTGGACACCCCCTGCATAGACTTGTGCAGGGGGTGTTGATATGTGCAGACATAACCAACTTTGGGGTTGTGCATTGCTTGCCTTTGGTGTGGGTGTGCTGATCGGGCTGTGGCTGGAAGCCGGGTTCTTGGCACACTGTCTTGGGTTTGGATTGATCATTGTGGGTTTTGGAATGGGGAAAAAGAAATAATTGGTATAAACTTGTCCCCGGGTGAATAGACTGTGGTAGCAAAGTGGGATAAGGAGTGATTCATTTGGAATTGCAATTTGATAAATCCGAATACAGCTGCCTGCAGAAGATACTGGGACAGGTACAGCAGCAGGAGGAAACACAGGAGGTCAGAATTTCTGACGGCATGCCGGATATAGGAAGGGTTTTGGGGGCGTGGGGACAGCCACTGATCCGCAGTAAAGAGTGGCGAGGCAACGGTATCACAGTCGCCGGCGGCGTTATGGCTTGGGTGTTGTATGCCCCGGAGGACGGCGGTCAGCCTCAGTGTGTCCAGACATGGATCCCGTTCCAAATGAAATGGGATTTCCCGGATCCGGGAAGAGACGGCACTATCCGTGTCCACAGCTTGCTTCGGGGAATGGATGCCCGTTCCACATCTGCGCGGAAGCTGATGCTGCGGGCGGGGATCGGTATGCTGGCAGAGATCTATGTACCGGGACAGATATCTGTATATACGCCCGGTGATATTCCTGAGGATGTACAGCTACTGAAAAACACATATCCGGTGCGGATGCCCGCTGAGGCTGGGGAGAAACTGGTAACATTGGATGAGGAGCTTACGTTGCCTGCGTCTTGCCCAAAACCGGAAAAACTGATCCGTTACAGCCTGTGTCCGGAGATGGTGGACAAAAAGGTGATGACAGATAAGGTGGTGTTCCGCGGGTCGGCGATATTGCATGTGCTGTATACCGGTGAGGACGACAGGATGTACAGCTGGGATTTTGAGATCCCGTTTTCCCAATTTGCGGAACTGGACAAAGAGTATGATCAGGATTCCTCTGCCAATATAATCCCTGCGATTACCGGGCTGGAGCTGGAAATCGGAGAGAACGGGCAGCTGCACCTGAAAGCAAGTATGACAGGCCAGTACGTAATTTTGGAAAAGAAGACCGTGGATGTGGTGGAAGATGCATACAGCCCCCGTCGCGAGGTTACACCCCAGTTGCAGCAACTGGAAATGCCGATGATTCTGGAGGAAAGGACAGAAACGGTCCGGGCAGAGCAGACAGTGGATATGGCTGTAGAGCGGGTGGCAGACATTGGTTTTACGCCGGATTTTCCGGAAGTATTGCGGGAGCAGGATTCCCTTCGGGCAGAACTGGGCGGTCAATTCCAGATGCTTTTCTATGATACAGATGGCGTGCTCCAAAGCATGGCTTCACGGTGGAATAGCGGATGGAGCATACCTGCAGGGGAAAACAGCAAAATGGAGATCACCCCGTGGTCCAGCGGGATCCCCCAGGCAACGGTAAACGGGGTCTGCGGAATGCTCCGATCGGATGTTTTACTGGATTGTCTGACATCGGCGCAGCAGGGGATGACATCTGTAACGGGTCTTGACATAGGAGAAGTGACAGAGCCGGATCCCAACCGCCCAAGTTTGATCCTGCGTCGGCCAGAGGATAAGACTCTTTGGGAAATGGCAAAGGAAACCGGGTCTACCGTTGAGGCGATCCGCAACGCAAATCATTTATCCGCAGAGCCGGAAGATGACCGCATATTGCTGATTCCGGTATCTTAAAATATACCCGCCGCTGCGTGAAAGATACGCAGCGGCGGTTTGGCGGTCTGTCGCATTCGGGGAGAATGTCCGCCTAAGAAAACTTTATACCGGGAATCAGTGCTTATGCAAGGGGAATCTGTCGAAGAGAACCTGAATTTTTTGTCTTGTGTTCCCGGAAAAAGGGTGTTATAATAAAATGAAAAATTTTGTACAGAAGGTGCATCAAAATGACAAAAATCGATATCTATTCCGGCTTCTTGGGAGCAGGCAAGACGACACTGATCAAGAAAATGATCTCCGAGAGCTACTGTGGTCAAAAGCTTGTTCTCATTGAAAATGAGTTCGGCGAGATCGGTATTGACGGCGGCTTTCTGCAGGACGCAGGAATTAACATTACAGAAATGAATTCCGGCTGTATTTGCTGCAGCCTGGTAGGTGACTTCGGTTGTGCTTTGACCCAGGTCATTGAAGAGTACAATCCCGACCGGATCGTTATCGAGCCTTCCGGTGTGGGCAAACTGTCTGATGTGATCGCAGCAGTAAACAAGGTCACTGATGAGGAAGTGACATTGGGATATACTGTGGCAGTTGTGGATGCCGGCAAAGTAAAGGTATATATGAAGAACTTTGGCGAGTTCTATAATAATCAGATCGAAACAGCCTCCACGATCATTTTGTCCCGGACAGATGCAATTCCTCAGCAGAAGCTGGATCAGGCTGTGGCTATGTTGCGGGAACATAATCCCGCCGCAACCATTGTTACTACGCCTTGGACGGAACTTACCGGAGATCAGCTCATTGAGGCAATGGAGGGCAAGGCAACACTGGCAGCAGAGCTTGCCCGTTTAGAGCGGGAGCACCATCACCATCATGAGGACGGCCATTGCTGCTGCCACGATCATGACCACGAGCATCATCACGAGGACGGCCATTGCTGCAGCCACGATCATGACCACGAACATCACCACCATGAAGAAGGTCATTGCTGCTGCCATGGTCACGACCACGAGCATCATCACCACCATGAAGAAGGTCATTGCTGCTGCCACGATCATGACCACGAGCATCATCACCACCATGAAGACGGCCACTGCGGCTGCCATGGTCACGACCACGAACATCACCACCACGCTGACGAGGTCTTTACCTCCTGGGGTGTTGAAACAGCGAAAAAATTCACCGTTGAGCAGATCCGGGAAGCCCTGGAAAAGCTGGATTCCCGTCAGTATGGATTTGTTCTGCGGGCGAAGGGTATTGTTGCCGGCGCAGAGGGAAGCTGGATCCATTTTGACTATGTGCCCGGTGAGATCAACATTCGCAACGGCTCTGCGGCGGTTACAGGAAAGCTTTGCGTGATCGGCGCAGAATTGGACGAAGCGCAGATCGCTGCCATCTTTGGGGCGTAAGGAGAAGCTGTATGGTACAGATCCCGGTTTATGTATTTACCGGATTTTTGGATTCCGGTAAGACAAAATTTATTCAGGAAACCCTGGAAGACCCCCGGTTTAACAGTGGCGAAAGAACCCTTTTGCTTGTTTTTGAAGAGGGGGAGGAGGAATACGATTTTTCTACCTATCCCCATCAGAATGTTTATCTTGAGGTCTTGGATCAGCAGACAGTTACCACAGCCCAGCTTCATGCCCTTTCAAAAAAATACAAGGCGCAGCGTGTTGTGGCGGAGTTGAACGGCATGCAGCTTGTAGGGGATCTGTACAGCCGCTTCCCTGAGGAGTGGGTTGTGGCGCAGGAAGTCATGTTTGCCGATAGCACCACCTTCATGGCGTACAATGCCAATATGCGAAATCTTATGATGGACAAGCTGTCCGGCGGACAGATGGTGGTTTTTAACCGGCTTGCTCCCGGCGCAGACACTATGCCCTTTCACAAGATCGCCCGGGCAGCCAACCGTCGCATTGATATTCTCTACGATTATACTGACGGCACCACCGCGTTTGATGATGTGGTAGATCCGCTGCCTTTTGACGTGAATGCTCCGGTTATCCAGGTTGGCGATGAGGATTACGCCATCTGGTATCGGGATATTACGGAAGAGCCGGAGAAGTATGACGGAAAAACCGTATCCTTTAAGGGGCAGGTCGCCATGCTCCGTCGGGATAAAAACAATATGTTTGCTCCCGGGCGGTTCGTTATGACCTGTTGTGTTGACGATATTCAGTTCCTGGGACTTCCCTGCAGATATGAGGGAGCAAAAAATTTAGAGTCCCATTCCTGGGTTCAGGTAGAGGCCCGGATCTCCGCAGAAAGACACCCGTTGTATCACGGCGAGCTGGGACCGGTCCTTACTGCTGTATCGGTGACGGAAACCCAGGCTGCAGAGCAGGATGTAGTCACATTCTAATTTTTGAGAAAGGAGTCGCCTATGTATCAGCCACTTGCAGACCTTTTGCGTCCTCAGACACTGGATGAGGTTTACGGACAGGAGCATATTCTGGGTAAGGGAGCGATCCTGCGGCGGCTCGTGGACTCCGGGAATGTACCCAACATGATCTTTTACGGACCAAGCGGAACGGGAAAGACCACAGTTGCCAACATTATCGCCAAGCAGACCAACCGTACCCTGTACCAGTTAAATGCCACTACAGCGTCCACAGCGGATATCAAGAATATTGTTGCCCAGCTGGATACTTTTATGGCGCCTAATGGGGTATTGCTGTATCTGGATGAGATCCAGTCCTTTAATAAAAAACAGCAGCAATCTTTGCTGGAACATATTGAAAACGGAAAGATTACGTTGATCGCCTCCACTACTGAGAATCCCTATTTCTATGTGTTTAACGCCATTTTGAGCCGATCTACTGTTTTTGAATTTAAGCAGATATCATCCGGTGCGGCGTTGCAGGCGATCAAGCGCGCAGTGTCCTATCTTGAAGAACGAACAGCGCTACAAGCACAGCCGGAGGAGGGAGCGCTGGAATACATCGCCTCCAGCTGCGGCGGCGATCTGCGTAAAGCAATGAATGCGGTAGAGGTGCTGTTTTCCGCCGGTCAGCCGGAAGGGGATAAGCTGAAAATTACTCTTGCCGATGCCAAAATCGTTACCCAGAAGAGCGCGTTGCGGGCAGACCGGGACGGAGATAATTTCTACGATCTTCTGTCAGCGCTGCAAAAGTCCATCCGGGGCTCTGACCCGGACGCTGCGGTCCACTATCTTGCAAGGCTTATGGAAGCCGGACAGATGCAGGCAGCATGTCGCAGACTGATGGTGATCGCTGCGGAGGATGTGGGTCTTGCATATCCCATGATCATTCCTATTGTCAATGCCGCTGTGGATATGGCATTGAAGCTTGGTATGCCGGAAGCCCGGATTCCTCTGGGAGATGCGGCAGTTCTGATGGCGACGTCGCCCAAGTCCAATTCCGGTCATATCGCATTGGATATGGCACTGGAGGATGTGCGAAAGGGCAAGGGTGGGGATTTCCCCAGACACCTGCAGAATGTGCATGCAGATACCTATACCATGGAACGGGAGCAGGGGTATCAATATCCCCACGACTATCCCAACCATTGGGTGCAGCAGCAGTATCTGCCGGATGCCCTTGTAGGCACACAGTATTATGAATACGGCGCTAATAAGCTGGAGCAATCGGCAAAGCAGTATTGGGACGGAATCAAGAAATAATAGGAGAAGGCTATGGATATTCGATTGAAGGATGTTCTGGTTATGAAAAAACCCCACCCATGCGGGGAAAAGCGATGGCTTGTTTTACGTACCGGTGCGGATTTTCGACTTCGGTGTTTAGGATGCGGACATGAGGTTATGATACCCCGGTTCAAGGCGGAAAAAAATATTCGTTCTGTGGAAAGAGAAAATTCATCGACAGAATCAAGCGGCAGCTGATAATTTCAGCTGCCGTATTTTTTGTTTCCCCCGTCTGTGGAGAGGAAACAGGTACAAGTCTCCACGATTCTTGGGGGCAAAACCAATAGCAGATGCGACGGAATTTTTTGGTTGCGCAGGATATACTGGTGACACAGCAAAGGAAACGGAGGGCGCAGCTATGGTCAATCAATCCCAGTTGGTGTCGGTATTAAGCTTTCTTGTAAATGTCTTGCTGATTTTTGGGACAAACCGTTTGCTTATGCACCCTCTGCATCCGGGAAGGGGGATCTTTGCGGCGGCGGTTGGAGGTGTCTATTCCGGCGCTTGTCTGCTTCCCGGTTTTTCCTTTTTGGGCAGTATCCTTTGGCGATTGATCAGCCTGCTGATCGTAGGGATGCTTGCTTTTGGGATACACAGAAGCACCCTGTATCCAACTGCGGCATTTTGCCTAATGTCCATGGCTATGGGCGGTGTGGCATCGGGGTTGGAAAACAGTAGCTTTTGGAGCGCATTGCTGGCAGCGGGAAGTATATGCCTTTTATTCTATGTGGGATTTGTTAAACAGAAAGACCGGACAGCATATGTTCCGGTGGAACTGCACTATGCGGAAAAGTATTGTTCCCTGACAGCTCTGCGAGATACGGGAAATACCCTAAAAGATCCTATTACCGGAAGTTCTGTTCTGATCGTGGGGGCGGACATAGCCTGTGAGCTGACAGGGCTCACCGGAGAGCAGTTAAGAAAGCCGGTTGAAGTAATGGGGCAAAACCTTCTGCCGGGACTGCGGCTGATCCCATACCGAACGGTGGGACAACCGGCAGGTATGCTCCTTGCTTTGCGGATCCCTAAAATGCGGATCGGTGGATGGCAGGGGAGCGGATTGGTGGCATTTGCTCCGGATACATTAAGTCCGGAGGGTACATTTCAAGCGTTGACAGGAGGGGTATTATGACAGGCAGATTCTATAAATTCTTTAAATTGATAGGCTTGACAAATCAGGGATACGTGTATTACATAGGCGGCACGGATGTGCTGCCACCGCCTCTGAAAGGAGAGGAAGAGCTGCAGGCGCTGGCTTCCTTGGAGCAAGGAGATGAGGCGGCAAAACAACAGTTGATCGAACGGAATCTGCGGCTGGTGGTTTTTATTGCCCGACGTTTTGAAAATACAGGGGTAAATCTGGAGGATCTGATCTCCATTGGTACGATAGGCCTTATAAAGGCAATCAGTACATACCGGCTGGACAAAAATATTAAGCTTGCCACCTATGCGTCCCGTTGTATCGAAAATGAGATCCTTATGCACATCCGTAAAATATCGGGACAGAAGGCGGAGATCTCTCTGGATGAACCGATCAATATGGACTATGACGGTAATGAGCTGTTGCTTTCGGATATTTTGGGAACAGATGAGGATATGATCCTGCGGCCCTTGGAAGAGGATGTGGACCTATGTCTTCTGCGACAGGCGGTAAAGGAACTGCCGGAAAGGGAACACCAGATCGTGTGTATGCGTTTCGGATTGGAAGGGCAGCAGGAGCTGACCCAAAAAGAGGTGGCGCAAAAATTGGGAATTTCTCAATCCTATATTTCCCGGCTGGAAAAGCGGATCATGACCCGTCTGCGAAAAGAATTGCTCCGCCAGACAAGCTGTGTATAAATCCTGCTTGCAATATTTGACAGGGCGTGTTACAATCGATACAAAATTATATCGATATATTTTTGTATCGAAAGATTAGGGGTAATTCAAGTGGAAAGAAAAGAGATTTCGAAATCGGTTTTAAAACGCCTGCCGGGATATTTGTCCTATCTTAAGAGCATTCCGGAGGGAAGCACGCCCTATATTTCCGCAACGGCCCTTGCCAATGCACTGGGCATGGGAGAGGTGCAGGTGCGGAAGGATCTTGCCATGGTCTCCGATGGCGGTCGACCCAAGATCGGCTATTTTCGGGAGAGTCTGATCGAGGATATCAGCCAATTCCTGGGCTATGACAATACCACGGACGCTATTTTGGTAGGCGCGGGAAAGCTGGGGCAGGCGCTGCTTGGTTACGGTGGCTTTGATGCTTACGGTTTGAATATTCTGGCGGCATTTGATACCCAGCCTATGCGGGATACTACTGAGGACGGCAAGCCTATTTACAATATGTCTCATATTGAGCCTTTCTGCCGTGGCAATAAAGTGCTGATGGGCATTATTACCGTACCTGCCGATCATGCTCAGCAGGTATGCGATCAGTTGGTAAAATGTGGTATTAAAGCGATCTGGAACTTTGCTCCCACCCATTTGGATGTTCCGGAAAATATTCTGGTGCAGAACGAAAATATGGCAACCTCTCTTGCAGTGCTGAGTATGCACCTGCAGGCGCAAATAAAAGAGAAAAAGTAGGTTTTGTGTATGGAATATAGAATTTTAGGTAAAACCGGGCTGAAGATCTCCCGCATGGGCTTTGGCGGCATTCCTATTCAGCGGATCGATGCTGAGGGCACAAAAACAGTGATCCGCCAGCTTCATGCAGCAGGCGTCAACTATATCGATACCGCCCGTGGCTATTCTGTCAGCGAAGAGTATTTAGGCTATGCATTGGAGGGAATCCGGCAGGATTTTGTGCTGGCGACCAAAAGTATGGCAAGAACAAAGGAAGCCATGGAACAGGACATTGAAACAAGCCTGAAAAATCTGCGTACAGACTATATTGATCTTTACCAGATCCACAATCCCGGTCCTGCTGACTTAGAGCAAGTGCAGGCTCCCGGCGGCGCGTTGGAGGCATTGCTTGAGGCAAAAAAGGCAGGCAAGATCGGACATATCGGCATTACCCTTCACCCGGCACCTATGTTTGAAAAAGCACTTGAACTTGACTGGGTGGAGACGATCATGTTTCCCTACAATATTGTGGAGACTCAGGCGGAAGAACTGATCCGCAAGTGCGCGGAAAAGAATATTGGGTTTATCTGCATGAAGCCGCTTGCCGGCGGCGCTATTGATGATGCTACCCTTGCACTGCGGTATGTGGTCAGCAATCCGGATGTTACGGTGATCATCCCCGGCATGGCTGCGCCGGAAGAAGTACAACAGAATTTGGATGCGGTTAACGACGTAAGCCCCCTTTCTGCTGCAGAAGAAAAGAAGATCCAATCCATTCGGGACGAGCTGGGGACTCAGTTCTGCCGCCGGTGTAATTACTGCGCTCCCTGTACCGCAGGCATTTCCATTTACAGTATGTTCCTGATGCAGGGTTACCATGACCGCTATGACCTGAAAGAATGGTCTAAGGCACGGTATCACGCCATGGCGAAAAAGGCATCGGACTGTATCGAATGCGGTGTCTGCGAGACCCGCTGTCCCTATAATCTGCCTATCCGCGATATGCTGAAAAAAGTAAAAGACCTATTTGGTGAATGAATAATTCCCGGACCGTCGAACGGTCCGGGAATTGTATTATTATGCAGGTTTAAAGCTGTCCTTCAGGCTGACACTGCGGTTAAAGACCAGGTGTCCGGGGGCAGAATCTTTGCTGTCCGGACAGAAGTAGCCAAGGCGCATGAACTGGTAGGATGCAGGAGCTTTGGCATTTTCCAAGAGCTTCTCCACTTTGCAGCCGGTGAGAACTTCCAAGGAATTGGGATTCAAACAGGCGATGAAATCCTTGCCGGCGGCATCAGGGTCGGGATCGTCAAACAGATTGGCGTACTGACGGACCTCTGCATCCACACAAGTTTCTGCGTCTACCCAGTGGATGGTAGCGCCCTTGACCTTCCGCCCGTCAGCGGGGTCGCCGCCGCGAGAGTTGGGATCATAGGTTGCCAGAACCTCGATGACCTTGCCGTTTTCATCTTTGACACAGCCGGTACACTGAATCAGATACGCACCCTTCAGACGGCACTCCGGTCCGTCGGGATACAGCCGCTTATACTTGGGGATCGGCTCAGCCAGGAAGTCGTCGGCGTCGATCCACAGATTACGGGAGAAGGTGACCTGCCGTGTTCCGGCCTCCGGATCGTTGGGGTTGTTCTCAACCTCAAAAATCTCAGTCTTGCCCTCGGGATAGTTGGTAATGGTCAGCTTCACAGGCTTCAGAACAGCCATGACCCGTTGGGCAGTCTCGTTTAAGTCTTCCCGCAGGCAGAACTCCAGGAATGCATAGGGGATGGTGTTGGGGGATTTGGCGACGCCTACCCGCTCACAGAAATTGCGGATAGAAGCGGGGGTGTAGCCGCGGCGGCGCAGACCGCACAGGGTAGGCATCCGGGGATCATCCCACCCGGAAACTCTGCCTTCCTCCACCAGCTGACGGAGCTTACGCTTGCTTAGCACTGTATGGTCAATGCCCAGTCTTGCAAATTCGATCTGACGGGGGCGGTGGGGTACAGAAACATTCTCAACCACCCAGTTGTACAAGGGACGGTGGTTTTCAAACTCCAAAGAGCAGAGGCTGTGGGTAATTCCTTCAAGAGCATCCTGAATGGGGTGGGCGAAATCGTACATGGGGTAGATGCACCACTTGTCGCCCTGACGATGATGATGCATATGACGGATCCGGTAGATCACCGGGTCACGCATGTTAAAGTTACCGGAGGCAAGATCGATCTTTGCCCGCAATGTCATGGCGTTGTCAGGGAACTCACCGGCGCGCATCCGGGCAAACAGGTCTAGACTCTCTTCAATGGGACGGTCCCGGTAAGGGGATTTTGCAGGGGAGGTCAGATCGCCCCGGTATTCTTTGAATTGCTCGGGGGTCAGCTCACAGACATAAGCAAGTCCCTTCTTGATCAGCTCAACGGCGTACTCGTAATCCTTTTCAAAATAATCAGAGCCGTAGAAGAAACGGTCGCCCCAGTCAAAGCCAAGCCAGTGGATATCCTCTTTAATGGCTTCCACAAACTCTACGTCTTCTTTGGTGGGGTTTGTGTCATCCATTCGTAGATTGCAGATGCCGCCGAACTTCTCGGCAGTACCGAAATCGATGGTCAAGGCTTTGCAGTGACCGATATGCAGATAACCGTTGGGCTCCGGAGGGAACCGGGTATGGACGGTCTTGCCTGCATACTGACCGCCTTCAGCGATATCTTCTTCAATAAAGGCGTGGATGAAATTTTTGCTCTCTGTGATTTCAGCCATATATCAGCACCTCTTTCGTGTTCAAATTACTGGTTATTATAACCCATACAGAGGATTTTTGCAACTGAAAAACAGGAATATTCTGTATTTAAGTCTTAAGATGGATATGAATTGTAAATTTTGAAAAAACATTTTTATAAAATTATGAAATTATGGTTGTCAATTTGGCTGACATATTATAAAATAGGGAGAGAAAAGAGAGGAGTGAGAGGCTTTGCCTGATATCAAATATAAACGGATACTGCTGAAGGTCAGCGGTGAGGCTCTGGCCGGAGATGCCCATAGAGGACTTGACTTTGAAGTGATCAATTCTGTCTGCCGTGTGATCCGCAAATGTACGGACATGGGTGTGCAGATCGGGCTTGTCATCGGCGGCGGTAATTTCTGGCGTGGCGTGAAGGACGGCGCGGATAAGATGCAGCGCTCTCACGGCGATGCTATGGGTATGCTGGCGACGGTAATGAACAGTATTGCTGTTGCAGATGCCCTGGAAAAGCATGGCGTGGATGCAAGAGTACTTACCGCTGTTGAGATGCATAAATTTGCCGAGTACTTTACCCGGGATACCGCGGACCGTTATTTGAACGAGGGCAAGGTCGTGATCTTTGCCGCAGGAACAGGCAATCCTTATTTCTCTACCGATACCGGCGCGGTGCTCCGTGGTGTGGAGATCGAGGCAGATGCTATTCTCATGGCGAAGAATGTGGACGGCATCTATTCTGCCGATCCCAATGCAGACCCCACAGCTGTTAAATTTGATGAGTTGACCTATGATGAAGTTCTCGCCCGGCATCTCAAGGCAACAGATTCCACAGCGATGACCCTGGCGATGGACAACCATATGACGCTGGTGTGCTTTGCACTGAAAGACCCTGAAAATATTATCCGCGTGGTATGCGGTGAAAAAATTGGAACGATTGTTAAGGAGGACTAATCAATGAGTGTTGATTTTACCGATTACGGAAGAAGAATGGAAAAGGCTCTGGACCATCTGGCAGAGGAGTTTGGCGCTGTCCGCGCAGGTCGTGCCAATGCAAAGGTTCTGGACCGGATCAGTGTGGAATACTATGGCAGTGAGACACCTCTGAACGGTGTTGCTACGATTTCCTCTCCTGATGCCCGTACCCTTGTGATCCAGCCTTGGGATACCACGCTTTTGAAGGAGATCCAAAAGGCAATCCAGGCCAGCGATCTGGGGATCAACCCTCAGAATGACGGCAAGGTCATCCGTCTGATCTTCCCTCAGCTGACGGAGGAGCGCCGTAAAGAGCTGACAAAGCAGGTCAAGAAATACGCGGAAGAGGCCAAGGTGGCTATGCGTAACATCCGTCGTGACGGTATGGACTATGTGAAGAAGCTGAAGAAGAATTCCGAGATCACCGAGGATGACCAGAAAAAGGCAGAAAAGGATCTGCAGGATATGCTGGATAAGTATATTAAGCGCGCAGATGAGGCCCTGGCAGCCAAGGAAAAGGAATTGATGGCGATTTGATTGTTGGGGGCGCTTGCGCCCCCAATCTGCTGTATATCCAATTTACTGGAAAGAGGTCGCAGTATGGCACAGTCCGATGAAAATAAAAATATGACACCGCCCCGGCATATCGCAATCATTATGGATGGCAATGGCCGTTGGGCAAAGAAAAGGGGGCTGCCCCGCACTGCCGGTCATGCTGCCGGCGCCGAGGCGTTTCGCAAAACGGCAAACTACTGTCGTACCCTTGGCGTGGAGTATCTGACGGTGTACGCCTTTTCTACGGAGAATTGGAAACGCTCTGCCGATGAAATTGCGGGTATTATGAAGCTGTTGGGTAGGTATCTGACAGAGGCTTTGCAGGATATGGAAAAGAATCATGTCCGGTTTAAATTTTTTGGCGATCTTAGCCGCTTAAGTCCGGAACTGCAAAGGCTGTGCCGGGACGCAGAGCAGCGTTCTGCCGGGTATGGAGAAGTGCAGGTGAATTTCTGTCTGAACTATGGCGGCAGAGACGAGATCGTGAAGGCAACCCAGGCATTTGCCCAGGATGTTGCAGACGGCGTGAGAAAACCTGAGGAACTGACGGAGGAGGTCCTTTCTTCCTATCTGTATTCTGCAGGTGTTCCTGACCCGGAGCTGATCATCCGTCCTTCCGGAGAAATGCGTACCAGCAATTTTTTGCTGTGGCAATCGGCCTATTCCGAGTATGTTTTTATGGACGTTTTGTGGCCCGATTTTGGACCGTCGGACTTGGATGCGGCAATTGCGGAGTACTATCGCCGCAACCGCCGGTTTGGAGGTGTTTAGGTTATGAAGACCCGCGTGATCGCAGCCTTGGCGTTGTTGCCGTTGCTGCTTCTAGTGGTGTTGGCTGCCCCGAAGATTATAACAGCGATCCTATTTGGCGTTATGGCATCTATTGGTGCATATGAGCTTTTGTGGGGTACAGGACTTCTCAAGTCGATAAGACCTTTGATCTCATGCGCCGCAATGGCTTTTGTGGTTGCCCTTTGGTCTTATTACAGATGGGATGGTGTGTGGGTCGAAGCAATCATTTTGCTTTTCTTCGTTCTGCTGTTTGCAGAATCTATGGCGACCCAGATGCGACTGCAGTTTGACAAAATTGCAGTATGCCTTGCAGCAGGATTGCTTGTGCCGTATCTTTTCACATCTATTGTTCGGATCCATGGGATGGATGACGGCAGGTTCTTTATTCTCATTCCCTTTGTGATGGCATTTTTGTCCGATACGGGAGCATATTTTGCAGGCTGCGCCTTTGGAAAGCATAAGCTGGCGCCTGCCATCAGTCCGAAAAAGACAGTGGAGGGTGTGATCGGTGGCGTAATCGGCGCGGTTGTGGGAATGGTTATCTACAGCATTGTTCTTGATGTTTTCTTTGATTTTGAAATTAATTATATCTTTGCGGTGATCTATGGTATTCTTGGCTCTGTGGGCGCTGTGTTCGGAGACCTGAGCTTCTCCGTGATCAAGCGTCAGACGGGGATCAAGGATTACGGAAATTTGATTCCGGGTCACGGTGGCATTTTGGATCGGTTCGATTCCATGATGGTGGTCGGCCCTTTGGCAGAGATTCTTTTAATACTGTTGCCCTTGGCGGTGTAAACTATGGTGAAATGTGTGAGCATTCTCGGCTCTACCGGCTCGATCGGCAGGCAGAGTCTGGATATTATCGATAATCTTCATATTCCTGTGGCAGCACTGACTGCCGGCTCAAATGTAGAGCGCATGGCGCAGCAATGTCGGAAGTATCGTCCATTGCTTGCAGTCATGTCAACGCAACAAGCAGCGGAGCAGCTGCAAGAGCAAATTAAAGATCTGCCTATTCGTATCGGGTGGGGAGAAGAGGGACTGATTGAAGCTGCCACGATTCCGGAAGCTGATTGCGTGATCACCGCTGTGGTGGGAATGGTAGGACTAAAGCCTACTCTTGCCGCCATTCGTGAAAAAAAACGGATCGGTCTTGCCAATAAGGAGACTCTTGTCTGCGCCGGCGAGCTGGTTATGGCAGAGGCAAAAAAATATGGCGTGGAGATCATTCCGGTAGATTCGGAACATTCCGCTATTTTCCAATGTCTTATGGGATCCCGGGATAAGAGCCAGATCAAACGCATCATTTTGACATGCTCCGGCGGTCCTTTCTTCGGAAAGACAATAGAGGAACTGACAAAAGTAACGAAAGCGGATGCCCTGAAACATCCCAACTGGAAGATGGGCGCAAAAATCACCATCGACTGCGCTACCCTTATGAACAAGGGTCTTGAAGTCATTGAAGCCATGCGGCTGTATGACCTTCCGTTGGAGCAGGTGGATGTGGTGATCCACCGGCAGAGTATTGTCCACAGCCTTGTTGAATTTCTGGACGGCGCAGTTATGGCGCAGCTTGGCAGTCCGGATATGCGGCTTCCCATTCAGCTAGCCATGACATACCCGGACCGGATGGCTTGTCCTGTAGAGCCGCTGGATCTTTTGCACTGCGGTGATCTGACATTCAGTCAGCCGGATACCAATGCGTTTCCATGCCTAAGCCTTGCCCGGGCGTGCGCCAAGGCAGGCGGTACGGCGTGTCCCGTTATGAACGGCGCCAACGAGGAGGCTGTTGCCCAATTCCTCCGGGATGAGATCGGATTTTATGATATTTATGAATCTGTATCCCGCGCTGTGGATTCTGTTCCTTTTATTGCAGAACCTACTCTTGAGCAGATTCTTGAGGCTGACCGGCTTGCCCGGCAGGCAGTCCGCAACTGAAATAATATAAGCGAGGAAAACCATGACCGTTATATTTGCTATTTTACTGTTTAGCTTTTTGATCTTTATTCATGAATTCGGCCACTTTATCGCAGCCAAGCTTTCCGGTGTGCAGGTGAATGAATTCTCCATGTTCATGGGCCCTGCCATCTTCAAAAAGCAGAAAGGGGAGACCCTTTATTCTATTCGTTGTATCCCCATCGGCGGCTATTGCGCCATGGAGGGCGAAGATTCCGAAAGTGAGAATCCCCGTGCCTTCGGCAAGGCAGCATGGTGGAAACGGCTGATCATTCTGGTTGCCGGTTCTGGCATGAATTTAATTGCCGGCATTCTCATTATGCTGATCGTGTTCCTGCCGGCGCAAAGCATCGTTTCTCCGGTAATAGAAAGTTTTGAATCCTACAGTACAGTAGACGATAACGGACTGCAGGTGGGAGACAGATTTTTAGAACTGGACGGGGAGAAGATCTATGTCCAATCGGACTTTAACATGATCCTTTCCTTTAATCCGGGTGATGTCCATGACGTTGTGGTGGAGAGAAACGGAGAAAAAGTCGTGTTGAATGATCTGGTTATGGAGCGTCACCCGACCACCGACGAACAAGGCAATGAGATCCTGCTTTACGGTATGAATTTTACAATTACCAAGCTGAGTTTTCCCATGAAGCTTGAGTATGCGCTGAATAACTGCATCAACACAGTCCGCAATGTGCGGCTGAGCCTGCAAATGCTTATTACCGGTCAGGCAGGCCTTAAGGATATGTCCGGACCTGTGGGTATTGTGCAGATCATGTCGGATACAGCAGAAGCCTCGGAGACTGCGCTGGACGCGGTTATGAATATGCTGTATTTCGGTGGATTTCTCGCCATTAACCTGGCGGTGATGAACATGCTGCCCATTCCTGCTTTGGACGGCGGACGGGTGGTTTGTCTTCTGCTGACTACTGCTTATGAGGCGATTACCAAGAAAAAAATCGATCCCAAATACGAAGGCTATCTTCACGGCGCCGGTATGATATTGCTTCTGATTTTGATGGCGCTGATCATGTTTAAGGATATTTTTGTGATTTTCAAGGGGTAAGTTTTATGACGAGACAGATCAATGTTGGCGGTGTTTTGATCGGAGGCGGCGCGCCTGTGGTCATTCAGTCCATGCTGAATACAAAAACTACCGACGTGGCAGGCTCTCTGGAGCAGATTCGTAAGCTGAAAGAGGCCGGTTGCCAGATCGTTCGTTTGGCTGTTCCCAATATGGATGCTGCCCGCAGCTTCTCTGAAGTATGTAAGGAATCTCCGCTACCCCTTGTTGCGGATATTCACTTCGATTATAAGCTTGCTATCGCAGCTGCCGAGGGCGGCGCGTCCAAGATCCGGATAAATCCCGGTAATATCGGTGGCGAAGATCGGGTCAAGGCGGTTGTGGATGTGTGTAAAGACAAAAAAATCCCCATCCGCATCGGTGTCAACGGCGGCAGCCTGGATAAGAAACTTTTGGAGAAATACGGACATCCTACACCGGATGCCTTGGTGGAAAGCGCTTTTGAACATTTGGCATTGTTGGAGAAATACGGATTTTATGACAGCTGTGTGTCCATGAAATCCTCCACAGTTCCCAATATGGTTGCGGCGGCACGGCTGTTCCGCGCTAAGTGTGACTATCCTCTGCATATCGGCGTGACCGAGACAGGCCCTGTCCGGATGGGTATGCTAAAATCCGCCATGGGCATCGGGTCCCTTTTAATGGACGGAATCGGTGATACCATTCGTGTAAGCCTTACTGACGATCCCGTGGAAGAGGTCTATGCTGCCAAGGATATTCTGAAGGCTGCCGGCCTTCGAAAGGAAGGCGTTAATATCATATCCTGTCCCACTTGCGGACGTACCCAGATCGACTTGATCGGTCTTGTTAATCGGGTGGACGAAGCGCTTAAGGACTGTGAAAAGCCCATCACTGTTGCGGTTATGGGCTGTATCGTCAACGGCCCTGGAGAGGCGAGAGAGGCTGATATCGGCATTGCCGGTGGCGACGGTTGTGGGATGCTGTTTGAAAAGGGTGTGCAGGTGATGAAGCTGCCGTACGATGAACTGTTGCCTGCGTTGCTAAAAAGAATAGAAGAATTTTAAGAGACTTGTATGAAAGAGAAAATAAGCTTTTTGAATATGTTTCCGGACTATGTGCCGCCTGAAGCGCTGAATAGCGTGTTTTCTCAGGCGGAGCTTCTTGCTGCGGATATTGATCCGGAAACCCGCAAAGTCAGCGTAAGCATTTATTCTCCTACATATATCCGACAGGCAGATATTGACCGGATCTGTCGGGAAATCGGGGAACTATATGATCTGCACGAGCTGAATGTGGATGCGACTTTTCCGAAGGATCAGCTTCACAGGCTTGATCCGGAGGAGCTTCTTTCCATGTTCGTAGCAGAAAACTCTATGTCCCGGGGATCTTTGGCAGGAGCGCAATGGAATTGGGAAGGAATGACCCTTTCCATCGATTTGAAGGCAAACGGTAAAAGCATTTTGCTGGAATGTATTCCCGGTGTTACTCGGAAGCTTCGGGAAAAGTTTTCCGCTGACGTGACTGTTGAGATCAATGCAGGCGAAGACCTGGACGGACAGGCGCTGTTCGAGGCGATGGAGAAAATGCGAGGGGCTATGCTTAGCGATCTGCCTGCCCCTGCTGCGACTGTGAAAAAGGAACAGCCTGCTCAGGTAATCAACGATACAATCTTCGGCAAGGCGTTTAAGGGTAATCCTGTTGCCATGAAGGATATCGACCTGAATATGGGCTTTGTGATCGTGGAGGGCAAGGTGTTCAGTGTAGAGCACAAGGAGCTTTCCAAGCGAAATGCCTGGGTTATCAATTTTGATATTACCGACAACACTTCTTCTGTCCGGGTAAGCCGCTTCTTGGAGAATAAGGATGCAAAGCCGATCCTGGAGCAGGTAAAACCCGGTACAGTCGTAAAAGTACAAGGCAAGCTGACGGTGGATAATTTTACCAACGAAACCGTACTGAAGCCTAATGCTATTATGCCCGGCACCATGTCAAAACGCCAGGATACCACTCCCGGTGAAAAGCGGGTGGAGCTGCATCTGCATACTGTGATGAGCAATATGGATGCCCTGACAAACACAAAGGCTGCCATTAAGCAGGCGGCAGCATGGGGACATAAAGCCATTGCTGTCACGGACCACGGTGTTGTGCAATCCTTTACCGATGCGCTGCATACAGTGGAGGATTGGAAGGGCGCGCCAAAGGTGGCCGGAACAGATCAGGATATTAAGATCCTCTACGGCTGTGAGGGTTACTATGTCAACGATGTGGATGACCGGCTTGTGGTCCGGGGCGGTAAGGATATGTCCTTCGACGGGGAGTATGTGGCCTTTGATCTTGAAACCACCGGATTGTATCCCCGACACGACCGGATTATCGAAATCGGCGCTGTCCGGATGAAAAACGGACAGGAGATCGACCGGTTCCAGTCCTTTGTAGACCCCAAACGGCCACTGAGCGAAGAGGTCAGTAAGCTGACAGGCATTACATCAGATATGCTTGCAGGCGCACCGGACATTGAAATGATTCTGCCCAAGTTTATGGAGTTTGTGGGCAATAGCGTACTGGTTGCCCATAACGCGGAGTTTGATACTTGCTATATCCGCCGTGAGTGCGCCAGACTGGGGATCGACTGCAACATCACCAGTTTGGATACGTTGACCCTCTCCCAGAATCTGCTGCCGGAGCTTGGCAGACATAAGCTGGATATTGTGGCAAAGCACTTTGGACTTGAGGATTTTAACCATCACCGGGCAGCGGACGATGCACGGATCTGCGGACTGCTGGCAGGGAAGCTTTTTGAAAAGCTTACTGATATGGGACTTAAAAATATCCAGTCTGTCAATGAAGCAATGCTGACCCTGCGTCCTGTTCATCGGGCAGATAACATGCATGCCCAGCATATTATCCTGTTTGCTAAGAATCAGGTGGGTCTGCGGAATCTTTACCATCTGATCTCTGATGCCAACCTGAAATATTTCAAGAAAAAACCCCGTATCTTTAAGTCCCAGATTATGGAACTGCGTGAGGGTCTTATTATCGGTTCTGCCTGTGAGAACAATGAGCTTTTCCAGAGCATTGTCTTCGGAACAGACGATGAAGAGCTGAAACGGATCGCTTCTTTCTATGATTATCTTGAGATCCAGCCGATTTCCAACAATCGCTTCATGCTGGAAAAGGGGATAGCGCATACGGAGGATGAGCTGCGGGAGTTCAATCGCACCGTTGTCCGCCTGGGCGAGGAATTGGGCAAGAAGGTGGTTGCCACAGGCGATGTCCATTTTCTGAATCCCGAGGATGAGATATTCCGTCATATTCTTCTTGCCACAAAGGGTTTTGACGATTGTGATAAGGAAAATCCCTTGTATTTCCGCACCACAGACGAGATGCTTTCTGAGTTTTCTTATCTGGGTGAGGAGAAGGCAAGGGAAGTAGTCATCACCAATCCCAACTATATAGCGGATATGTGCGAGACCCTTCGGCCTGTGCCCCATAATCTGTTTGCCCCGAAGATCGAAAATTCCGTAGAAGATCTGAAAAGTCTTGTTTACGGCAAGCTTCACCGCCTGTACGGCGAAAATCCACCGGAGCTGATGGTGAAGCGTGTGGAAACAGAGCTCAACGACATCATCAACTGCCACTACGATGTGATCTATATGTCCGCCCAAAAGCTGGTGCAGAATTCACTGGACCATGGCTATTTGGTAGGCTCCCGTGGCTCTGTCGGCTCTTCTATCGTGGCATATATGTCCGGTATCACGGAGGTCAACTCTTTTCCACCCCATTACCGCTGTCCCAATCCGGAGTGCAAATACTCCACCTTTGATGTGCCAGAGGGTTACGGCTGCGGCGCAGACTTGCCGGATGCAGTCTGCCCCAAATGTGGAACAGGCTTTGAAAAGGACGGATTCAACATTCCGTTTGAGACCTTCCTTGGGTTTGGTGGCGATAAAGTGCCGGATATTGACCTTAATTTCTCCGGTGAATACCAGGCAAATGCCCATGCTTACTGTACCGAAATGTTTGGAAGATCCCATGTGTTCCGAGCTGGTACTGTGGGTACGGTTGCTGAAAAGACAGCCTTTGGCTATGTAAAGAAATATCTGTCTGAGCGAGGGAAAACCGCTTCCAAGGCAGAGGAGAACCGATTGGCGGCCGGCTGTGTAGGCGTTCGGCGTACTACGGGCCAACACCCCGGCGGTCTGGTGGTTATTCCTCAGGAAAATGAAATCTGGGACTTCTGTCCTGTTCAGCATCCTGCAGATGACCCTAAGTCCGACCAGATCACAACCCATTTTGAATATCACTCCATGGAAGAAAATCTTCTGAAGCTGGATATGCTGGGTCATGATGACCCTACCATGATCCGGATGATGGAGGATATGACCGGGGTAGATGCCAAGCAGATCCCTCTGGACGATAAAAAGACCATGTCCATCTTCACCTCTTCCAAAGTGCTGGGTTATGAAAACGATCCCATATTAGGCCCTACCGGCGCTGTGGCTGTGCCGGAGTTTAATACCCGGTTTACCCGTGAAGTTCTGCTGGACACCAAGCCTACCAAATTTGATTTTTTGGTGCGGATCTCCGGCTATACCCACGGTACGGATGTGTGGCTGGGCAATGCTAAGGATCTGATCGTTTCCGGAACGGCATCTGTTGACCAGACCATCGGCTGTCGCGATGATATTATGATCTACTTGATTTCCTGTGGAATTCCTGAAAAGCGGGCATTCAAGATCATGGAATCTGTGCGTAAGGGCAAGGGATTGCCCGACGGCGCGGAGCAGGAAATGATCGATGCAGGCGTTCCGGATTGGTACATTGGTTCTTGTAAGAAGATCAAATATCTGTTCCCGAAAGCCCACGCGGTAGCTTACGTTATGATGGCGTTCCGCATTGCATGGTTTAAGGTTTATCATCCCTTGGCGTTCTATGCGGCATATTTCTACCGCCGCAGTCAAAAGGGCGGTTTTGATTCCCTGCTGATGACCGGCGGTCTGGAGCAGACAAAAGCAAACATCAAAGCCATTGATGACAATGAAAACGCAACGGATAAGGATCTGGATCTACTGACCACATTAGAAGTTGTCTATGAGTTCTACCTTCGTGGATTAGACTTTCTTCCTGTTGACTTGTATAAGAGTCATGCGACTAAATTTGTGGTCGAAGACGGAAAACTGAGACCCCCCTTTGTTGCAATCAACGGCCTTGGCGAAAGCGCTGCCTGGGACTTAGTTAGAGGCAGAGAGGGTAAAGAGTTCCTTTCCGTTGAGGAAGTTGCCCTTGCATGTCCTAAGGTTTCCAAGACCCATATCCAAATGTTGAAAGAAGCCGGTGCGTTCCGGGATATTCCCGATACCAGTCAGGTCAGTTTGTTCTAAAAACAGGAGGTTCGTTATGCAAGATATTGGAATGCAATTTCATATTCACTGCAAAGAAGGAGATGTTGGCCGCTATTGCTTCCTACCCGGTGACCCGGGTCGTTGCGAAGCGATTGCCAGTTACTTTGATAATCCTGTTCACATCGGTATGAACCGGGAGTATAACATCTATACCGGCACATTGCTGGGAGAAAAGGTCTCCGTTTGTTCTACCGGCATTGGCGGCCCTTCTGCGGCCATTGCCATGGAAGAGTTGGCCGCAATTGGGGCGGATACCTTCATTCGTGTAGGCACCAGCGGTGGTATCGCTATGGATGTTTTGCCGGGGGATATTGTTGTAGCCACCGGCGCAGTCCGATTTGAACATACCTCCTTGGAATATGCCCCTATGGAATTTCCTGCAGTGGCGGATTTTGATGTCACAGCAGCGCTGAAAGCCGCCAGCGAGACGCTTGGTTACCGAACCCACACAGGCGTTGTTCAGTGTAAAGACTCTTTCTACGGGCAGCATTCTCCTGAAAAGTCGCCTGTTTCTTATGAGTTGCTGCAAAAATGGGAAGCCTGGAAACGGCTCGGCGTTAAATCCAGTGAGATGGAGTCCGCCGCACTGTTTGTTGTGGCATCGGCATTGGGTGTCCGCTGCGGCAGCTGCTTCCATGTGGTCTGGAATCAGGAGCGGGAAAAGGCTGGTCTTGCTATGCCGATGACTGAGGATACCAGTGGCGCGATCAAAGTTGGTATTGAGGCTATGAAGCGAATCATCGCCTCAGACAAGAAGTAATAAAAAATACATCCTTCCACTGGAAGGATGTATTTTTATGCAGATTTTGATTTTAAGGGAACAGGAATTTGGGAAAGGATGACCGCGGAAAATACCAGACCGCAGCCAAGGGCTTCGTAGCCGGTCATGGTTTCGTGAAGGATCAACGCCCCGAATACAGCGGCAAAAACCGATTCCAAACTCATGATCAGAGCTGCCGGGGCAGGTTCCATATCACGCTGTCCAATGATCTGTAATCCATATGCAGCTCCCATAGACAGGAATCCTGTGTAGCTAAGAGGCAACCAGCAAGCGCCGATTGATTGCAAGGTGGGCGTTTCTGCCAAAAACATAACGAGAGTAGAGAGGATGGCACAGACACCGGCCTGTATGGCGTTTAAACGAAGAGGGTCCACGGATCCTGCAAATTTATCCACAAACACGATTTGTACTGCAAACATCAATGCGCAGCCCAAAAGCAGCAGGTCACTGATGCTGATTTGGGTAACGCCGGCACAGCTGAGAAAATACAAACCGGCAACAGCCAGCACCACACTGACGGGTATCATAATAGTTGTCTTCTTTTTCAGGAAGATTCCGATAACGGGAACAATAACAATGTACATTGCGGTTAGAAAACCGGATTTTCCTGCATCGGTGTCCACAAGTCCGACTTGTTGCAGATTACACGCAAGAAAAAGGGGAATACCGCACAAAAGTCCTGCCTTCCACAGCTGGGGATCGCACCAACGGGACAGAAAGCTTTTGCCGTCTTTTTTTCTCCGGTCGAAGATGGCGATGACAGGGATTAGTCCGATCACAGCCAGAAAACAACGGACAGCCTGAAAAGTAAAAGGATCGATATGGTCCATACCTACGCTTTGGAAAACAAAGGCAGAACCCCAGATGATGGTAGCAAAGGAGAGTAAAATGCCGCCACGAAGTTGTTTTTTCATGAATAATCACCGGGACATACTCTAGCACATTTTACCCGAAAATGCAACTGTGGACAGCCGTTGCATTTTTAGGGAAGTGTGTTATAATAAATGCAAATCAATAATAGGGGGCACACAATGGAACAGACCAATAAATTGAGAAAGCGCTCGGAGATCCCTGTTGAGGATACCTGGGCGATCGAGGATCTTTATGAAACAGATGCAGCGTGGGAAGAAGAACTGTTGACGCTGGAGGAGGATAAGAAGATCCTATGCTCCTTTGCCGGACGTCTGTCTGAAAGCGGCGAATTCCTTTTCCAGTATTTGGAGAACATGGAGCGTGTCAATGTTAAGGCAGAGCTCCTGGCTAACTACTGCATGCGCAAAGCTGATGTGGACACAAGAGATGCAGTATATCAGGCGATGACCGGAAAGTTTATGAGCGTTGTGGTCGGCTTGAGTGCGGCTACCAGCTTTGAAACTCCTGAGATCATGGCAATTTCCGATGAAACCCTGGATAGTTTCTATGCAGAGTGTCCCAAGCTGGAACGGTTTCGCCGGTATCTGACTGATATGCGCCGCCGCAAGGAGCATGTTCTTTCTCCGGCTGAAGAAAAGCTTTTGGCATCTGCCGGCGAAATGGCGCAGACCCCGGATACTGTGTACGGTATGTTGGCTGACGCTGACCTGACCTTCCCGGACGCTGTGGATGCCGAGGGCAATAAGCATCCGCTGAGCCAGGGGACATTTGTTGCTTGCGAGGAAAGCGCTGACCGTGTCCTTCGTAAGAGCGCTTATGAGAATCTGTATCACAGCTTCGGCGCTTTTAAGAACACCGCAGCGGGACTTTTGAATGCCCAGAACAAACAACTGAAATTTTTTGCTGAGGCGCGGAAATATCCCTCTGCTTTTGAGGCATCTTTGGACAGAACCGATGTTCCTACCTCTGTGTATCTGAATCTTATTGAGGCAGTTCATCAAAATCTGGATAAAATGCATCGCTATGTCCGCCTTCGCAAGAAGCTGCTGGGTGTGGACGATCTTCATTTTTACGATATTTACACCCCGCTTGTTAGCGATGTGGACAAGAAGATCCCCTTTGCTGATGCAAAGCAGACTGTGTATGATTCTCTTGCGCCTTTGGGTGAGGACTACCGCGCTATTCTGAAAGAAGGCTTCCAGAACCGCTGGATCGATGTTTATGAGAATGAGGGCAAACGAAGCGGCGCCTATTCTGCCGGTGCTTCCGTTCATCCCTATGTGTTGTTAAACTACACAGGTACGCTGGACAGTCAGTTTACCCTTGCCCATGAAATGGGTCACGCCCTGCACTCTTATTACTCCAACAAGTATCAAAACCCCATTGATTCTGATTATGTGATCTTTGTGGCAGAAGTTGCCTCTACCTGCAACGAAGCGCTTCTTATGGAGTACTTGTTGGGCAAGACTACAGACAAGAAGGAGCGGGCATACCTCATCAACCACTTCCTGGATCAATTCAAGGGTACGTTGTACCGCCAGACGATGTTTGCTGAGTTTGAACTGAATATCGGCCGTATGGCGCAGGAGGGACAGACTCTGACTGCTGAGACCCTTTGCGCAGAGTACCGTCGCTTGAACGAAATGTACTACGGTCCGGATATGATCGTGGATGATGAGATCGCTATGGAGTGGGCGAGAATCCCTCATTTCTACTATAACTACTATGTCTTCCAGTACGCTACCGGCTATTCTGCGGCCATTGCCCTGTCCCGGAAAATTCTGGCTGAGGGTGAGCCTGCAGTTAAGGATTATATCCGGTTCCTGTCCGGCGGTTGCTCCAAGTGTCCTATTGATCTTTTAAAGGGTGCAGGCGTGGATATGACTTCTCCCGAGCCTGTGAATCAGGCATTGGAGTTGTTTGGTCAGCTTCTGGATGAAATGGAAGCATTGATGGAGGCGTAAATCATGGCAGAGCTCTTTATTCCTACGCTCCACACCTTTGCGATGAACAACATCTTTACCGGATCTTGCGGCGAATTTCGTTTCCGGGCAAAACCAAAGGTAGTCAAATTTCCTAATTCCAAAGAAGTGGATATGGAGAATAGCTCCATTCTGGCAGAGTTTTGGCATGGACCGTTCTGCTATGAGAAAAGCGCTATGGAAGGGGAAGCGACCTTTCCTATGAGCGATGAGGGAAGACTTGCCATGAAGACCTGGCTGGAAGGAAATATCTGAATAAAAAAAGCGGTTTCTGCTTGCAGAAACCGCTTTTTTCAGGGAAAACCATTGACAATTCCTTGTTTTATGATAGAATACACTCGATATGTAAAGACAGTGCGGAAGCCAAGCAGTACAGCGGCATTTTAGCGAGAGGGGATCGGTGAAAGCCCTCTGCTCAAAGTCTGCAAGCCACTTCCAAGTTGCCCGGGAGGACCGGGACGGGTGCTCCCGTTACAGAGCAGCTAAGATGCCGGTTTTCGGTGAATTAGGGTGGTACCGCGAATCACTTCGCCCCTATCTGTGGGCGGGGTTTATTTTTTTGAATTTTTTATGGAGGTAATTCCAATGAGTAAAAAAGCATACGGAGTAAACGAGCTGCGTGAGATGTTCCTATCCTTCTTTGAGAGCAAGGACCATCTGCGTCTGCCCAGCTTTTCTCTGATTCCCCAGAATGACCAGTCCTTGCTGCTTATCAATTCCGGCATGGCTCCCATGAAACCATATTTTAAGGGTGAAGTTGAGCCTCCCCGCCGTCGTGTTTGCACTTGCCAGAAGTGTATCCGCACCGGTGATATTGAGAATATCGGCAAGACTGCCCGCCATGGCACTTATTTTGAAATGCTTGGTAACTTCTCCTTCGGTGATTACTTTAAGCATGAGGCCATTGCATGGAGCTGGGAGTTTTTGACCAAGGTAGTCGGCCTGGAAGAAGACCGGCTGTATCCCTCTATCTATGAAAACGACGAGGAAGCCTTTGAGATCTGGAACAAGGAGATCGGCGTTCCTGCAGGAAAGATCTTCCGTTTCGGCAAGGCTGACAATTTCTGGGAGCACGGCTCCGGTCCTTGCGGTCCTTGCAGTGAGATCTACTATGATCGTGGCGAAAAGTACGGCTGCGGCAGTCCCGATTGCAAGGTCGGATGCGAGTGCGACCGGTTTATGGAAGTTTGGAATAACGTGTTCTCCCAGTTTGACAATGACGGCAACGGCAACTACACCGAACTTGCCCAAAAGAACATCGACACCGGCATGGGCCTGGAGCGTGTGGCTGTTGTCTGTCAAGATGTGAACAGCTTGTTTGATGTGGACACGGTTATGAACATCACTAACCATGTGACTGCCATTACCGGCGCTTCCTACGGACAGAGCGTGAAGACTGATGTGAGCTTGCGCGTTATCACCGACCACATCCGTGCATCCACCTTTATGATCGCCGACGGCGTGCAGCCTACTAACGAGGGACGCGGTTATGTTCTGCGCCGACTGCTCCGTCGTGCAGCCCGTCACGGTAAACTGCTGGGCGTCAATAAGCCTTTCCTTTACCAGGTCGTGGAAACTGTCATTAAAGAGAATGAGAGCCACTACACCTATCTCCGGGAGCGGGCAGAGCATATTATCCGTGTTGTTAAGAACGAAGAGGAGAACTTTGCCCGCACCATCGACACCGGTATGCGCATCTTCGGTGAAAAGCTGGCTGCCCATAAGGAAAAGGGTGAGACCGTATTTTCCGGCGCTGACGCATTCCTGCTGTCTGATACCTACGGCTTCCCCATTGACCTGACAGTAGAAATGCTGGAAGACGAGGGTATGACGGTAGATATGGATAAGTATACCGCATGCCGAGAGGAACAGCGGATCCGTGCCCGTGAGGACCGAAAGAAAATGGGCGACCTGGGTTGGGCAGGTATCGACTTTGGACAGGATGTTGCCGCCACGGATTTCGTGGGTTATGAAACTTATAACTGCGAAGCAAAGGTAGTAGCTGTCTGCGTAGGCGAGGAGATCACAGGCTCTATTGCCGGCGGTGAGAAGGGAATCGTTGTTCTGGATAAGACTCCCTTCTATGCGGAAATGGGTGGCCAGGCAGCAGACCACGGCGCGCTTTTACTTGGCGAAGGCCGTTTCAAAGTTACCGATGTCCAGAAGGATAAAGCCGGCAGATATCTGCACACCGGTGTTATGACCGGCGGTATGATCAAGACAGACGACATTGTCTGCGCATCCATCGATGTAGAGCGACGCAAGGCGATCATGCGGGCTCACTCTGCTACCCACCTGCTGCAGAAAGCGCTGAAGAGTGTTCTTGGTGATCATGTCCACCAGGCAGGATCTTTGGTTGAGCCGGACCGTCTGCGCTTTGACTTCAGCCATTACTCTGCTGTAACTGCTGAAGAACTGTCTAAGATCGACGCTATGGTCCAGAGTGCTGTCCTTGAGGGTTACGCCATTGATGTTCGGCAGATGCCTATTGAGGATGCTAAGAAGATGGGCGCTATGGCACTGTTCAGTGAAAAGTACGGCGATACAGTCCGTGTTGTCAATATGGGCGGCTATTCCATTGAGCTTTGCGGCGGTACGCACCTGGATAACACTGCCAAAGTTGGTCCTTTCCGGATCGAGAGCGAGGGCAGTGTCGCCTCCGGTGTTCGCCGGATCGAAGCGATCACAGGCAAGGCATGTCTTGCGGAAATGGAGCTTGCCCGGCAGAGAGTGTACGATGCCTGCTCTATTTTAAAGACCAAGCCCGCAGAGCTTGCTCAGAAGCTGGAAAGTCAGGTAGAGGAGATCAAAGAGCTGAAGCGAGCAATCGAGACCTTTAAGGCACGGGAGACTGCCGGTGAGACAGACCGATTCCTGTTGGGTTCAAGAACAGTTGGCAATCTGCGTGTGATCACTGCCAATGTTCCTGACGCAGATGCGGGTAAGCTTCGCCAGATGGGTGATACCATGCGGGATAAGGCACCGGATGTGGTTGCTGTGCTGTCCTCAGTCAATGATGGCAAGATCACGTTCCTTGCTGTTTGCGGTAAGGATGCAGTTGCCAAGGGAATGAAGGCAGGCGAGCTGGTTAAGCTGGTATGTACCTGCTGCGGCGGCTCCGGCGGCGGTAAGCCCGACTCCGCAATGGGCGGCGGTAAGGATGTTACAAAGGTCGACAATGCGTTGGCAATGGTTGACGATTATGTGACTTCCAAGCTGGGATAAGTAAAATCAAAAAAGGGACGCCAAATGGCGTCCCTTTTAAGTAACAGAGGTAGAAGTATGCGAAAACTGATGTGGTTTTCCATAGGTTTTGCGGCGGCTTGTGCGGTGGGCGCATATCTTTTTAGCGGATTGTGTCTGATTGCGCTGGCAATGCTGTGCTGCGGTATGTTTTTTGTGTTCACATTTGCGTTGCGCAAGCCTATTCCGTCGATTGTTGCAATCGGTTTGGCAATTGGCTTTTTTTATTTTTTCGCCTACGATCAGCTTTATCTGCAAACCGTAAGAAACATCCATGGGGAAACTGTCAACGCAACAGTAAGCATTTCCGATTACAGTTATGAAACAGATTACGGTGTTGCGGCAGATGGCACTATCGATTTAGGATCTGGTACATATCGGGTGAAGATTTATTACAGCGAATTTACACCGCTGAAACCGGGAGATGTCCTAACCGGTGAATTTCGCCTGCGCTATACAGCGGGTAGTGGAGAAATCGCAACTTACCATCGGGGCGAGGGCATTTTCCTTTTGGCTTACGCAGATGAAACAGTGACTGTCTCTGTGGACAGTCAAAACGACAATACTCGGTATTTTTCTGCCAGACTTCGTAAATCCATTTTGGAACGCATAGATTCGCTCTTTCCGGAGGATACGGCAGGGTTTGCCAGGGCATTGATCCTTGGCGATACCACCCGACTGACTTATGAACAGGATACTGCGTTCAAGGTCAGCGGTATCCGGCATGTGATCGCAGTCTCTGGACTGCATGTATCTATTTTGTTTTCCCTTGTATACCTTCTGTCCGGAAAGAAACGGATATTTACTGCCTTATTTGGGATACCCGTACTGATTTTGTTTGCAGCATTGGCAGGCTTTTCACCTTCTATCGTCAGAGCCTGTATTATGCAGATATTGATGATTCTTGCGCTGCTGTTTAACCGGGAATATGACCCGCCAACTGCGTTGGCTTTTGCCGCTTTGGTGATGCTGACAGGGAATCCTTTGACAATCACCTCAGTAAGCTTTCAGCTTTCTGTAGGCTGTATGATCGGAATGTTTTTGTTTACCCAGAGACTTTATCGGTATTTTTCGGGAAAGATCCCGTTTGCTAAGAAATCCTTTTTGGAAAAACTAATGCGGACTGTACTGGCATCTGTTTCAGTATCGCTGGGGGCTATGTCCGTCACAACTCCGCTGAGCGCTTTTTATTTCGGGATGGTCAGCGTTGTAGGTGTTCTGACTAATGTGATCGCACTTTGGGTCATTTCTCTTGCTTTTTATGGAATTATGGTAGCCTGTGCTGTAAGTTTAATAGGATTTTCTGCGGGACAGACTGTGGCAAGGATCGTTGCGTGGCTGATCCGTTATGTGCAAGGCGTTGCGGATATCATGTCTAAACCGCTCTTTGCCGCGGTATATACCAACAGTATTTATATTGTGATCTGGCTTGCTTTCTGTTATGGGATGCTTACTGTATTTCTTCTGAGCAAAAAGAAAAGCCCCTTGCTGTTCACTTTTTGCTGCATAGCCGGATTGGCACTGTCTGTTGGACTTTCCTATTTAGAACCTAAATTGGATAATTGTCGGGTCACGGTATTGGATGTGGGACAGGGGCAGTCTATACTGGTACAAAGTAATGAGAAATATTATTTGGTGGATTGCGGTGGCGATTCTGCGGTCATGGCTGCAGATACAGCAGCACAGGCGCTCCTGTCACAAGGAGTCCGCCGCTTGGATGGCGTGATCCTGACGCATTACGATAAAGATCATGCGGCTGGTTTGCCGTTATTGCTTACAAGGATCAGTGCAGACAAATTATATTTGCCGGATACGGAGGATGATGGAGCTGTCAAAGAAACTCTGAGATCATTCCACAACGATAAGATTCAATGGATCACGGAAACCGAAGTCCATGAAACCGGTTCCCTAAAATTTACGCTCTATCCGTCAAAAGATGCAAAACCCGGAAACGAAAGCGGTTTGTGCATCTTGTTTCAGATAGAAAATTGTGATATACTGATAACCGGAGACCGCAGCAGTTCCGGAGAAAAAGAATTGATTGCACAAAACCGATTGCCGGAGCTGGAGCTTTTGATCGTTGGACACCATGGCGCATCTGATGCTACAGGGTTTGCGCTGCTGGAACAGACACGGCCGAAGGCAGCGGCAATATCTGTCGGGGCAGGGAACGCATACGGCCATCCCTCTGCCCAGGTGCTGAATAAACTGAAGCTGTTTTGCACGTGTGTCAGTCGTACAGATATAGACGGCACGATCGTTTACAGGGGGTGAAAACCGTGGCAAAAGATATAGAAAAACCCAATGAATTGCAGATTCTCAAGGCGGCGATACGGGAGAAGAATACACAGAGACTGTACTTTTTCCACGGTGAGGAGACATTTCTTCTGCACCATTATTTCGGCTTGTTGCGAAAAAACCTGGTAGACGAAATGACGGAGTCGTTCAATTTCCATAAATTAAACAGTGAAAGCTTTGAGATCACCGCTTTTGCTGACGCAGTAGATAATCTGCCTATGATGTCGGAGCATACTATGGTGTGGGTGGATGAAATCGATATTTTTAAGCTGGCTGAAGCAGATCGGGAAAAGCTGGCGGAAATTATTTCGGATATCCCCGACTATTGCACAGTTGTTTTTACCTATATTACTACTCCGTGGAAACCGGATAAGCGGCTGAAGAAGTTGTGGGATGCAGTATCCAAACACGGGACAGTGGTGGAGTTTGCCAAGCAGGGGCAGCGGGAGCTGATCACATGGGTGACCCGGCATTTCGCGGCAAATCAAAAAAAGATCACACCGGATCTTTGCGCTTACCTTATCGATATAACCGGTGGAACAATGACAGCCCTGGCAGGGGAGATCTCCAAGATTAGTTCCTATTCCGGGTGTGATACCATAACAAAAAGTGATATTGACGCGGTGACTGAACCGGTGCTGGATGCCGTAGCCTTTCAGATGACGGACTTTATCAGCGCCGGTGAAACAGGTCCTGCCCTTGTGAAACTGAATCAACTTATGAAAATGCAACAGGACCCGCTTATGATCCTTGGAGCGGTGAGTTCCCATTTCCGACGCTTGGGTGCTGCCCGTACCCTTCTGGATAACGGAAAAGGCTCTGCGGAGCTGATGAAACTCTGCGCTATGCAGGACTTTGCGGCAAGAAAGACGATGAATGCGGCAGGGCGCTTTTCTGCCCGTTTCTACACTCTGGCGGCTGAACGGATCATGGAGTGTGACCGGGGTATGAAAACTTCTCAGGACGAGCCTCAGAGGCTTCTGGAGCTGCTTGTGATCCAACTGGCACGGGAGGTCCGGAATGGTTAAAATTCGGGAGGCTATTGTGGTAGAGGGCCGCTACGATAAGAACACACTGTCGCAAATCGTTGATGCGCCTATTTTTCAGACGAACGGCTTTGCAATCCATAAGGATAAAGCAATGATCGACCTTCTGCGACAGGTGGCGCAGGCCCGTGGACTTATCGTATTCACCGATTCTGACGGGGCAGGCTTTGTGATCCGCAATTATCTGAAAAAGACCATTGACGGAAAATACCTTAAACACGCCTATATTCCGGATGTTCCGGGTAAGGAACGCCGGAAGAAAGTTGCCGGCAAGGAAGGGAAGCTGGGAGTTGAAGGAATGACTCCGGAGGTTATCCTTGACAGCTTAACGCGTGCGGGCGCTACTTTTGAGGGCGCTGAGATTTCAGAAACCGGAAATAGTATCACAAAGCAGGATCTGGTGGATATGGGTCTCTCCGGTGGCAAAGACAGCAGCCGGAATCGGAAGGCTTTATTAAAACATTTACAGTTGCCGGAGCATATGAGCAGCAATGCCATGCTCCAGGCATTGGCGTTATTGTATACGAAAAAGGAATTGAGCAGCATCGTTGCCCAAGTACTGGAGACAGATAATGGTTGATATTTCAGTTAAAAACTTAACAAAGTTCTTTGTTATCGGGGAAAACCTGCTGGAAGACCTGACTTTTGAGATCCAGGAAGGGGAATGTGTTGCGATTCTCGGCCGTAACGGTTGTGGAAAGACCACTCTTTTCAAGATCCTTTCCGGTGAGATGGATTATGATTCCGGAGAGGTTTTTGTCAATCCGCACAAGCGATTGGGTATGATCTCTCAGATCCCTAATTTTCCAAAGGGTTATACTGTGGAAAATGTACTGCAGGCTGCTTACGAGGATCTGTTCCGGATTCGGGATAAGCTTCAGCTGTTGGAGCGGGAGATGTCTGAAGGCGCAACAGAAGAGCAGTTAAAACAGTATGATATATTGTCCAACCGCTTTCAGTCCGGCGGCGGTTACGATATGGATGTGGAAACAGATAAAGTCTGTAACGGCCTTGGCATTACCCCGGAGCAGCGGCAGCAGATTTTCGACAGCCTCTCCGGCGGTGAAAAGACCAGAGTGAATCTGGCGCGGCTTCTTTTGGAGAAGACGGATATTCTTCTTTTGGATGAACCTACCAACCACCTGGATCTGCGCAGTGTTGAATGGCTGGAGGGTTATATCAAAAGTTTTAAAGGTACGGTTTTGACCATATCCCATGACCGTTATTTTTTAGACCGTGTGGCGGATCGGGTCATCGAGATCACAGAAGGACACGCGGAGTTTTACTCCGGCAATTACTCGTTCTATATTGAGGAAAAACAGGCGCGCTTTAATTTGCAGCTGAAGCAATATGAGCAGGAGCAGGCAAAAATAAGGCAGCTTGGCTATACGGTGGAACGTATGAAGGGCTGGGGCATCAACAATCGCACTCTTTATCGCCGGGCTATGTCCATTCAGCACAGAATGGAGCGGATCGAAAAGACCAAGCGTCCCACAAAGGAAAAGACCATGAAGGCCACATTCGGGGAAAAGGAATTTTCCGGAGATGTGGTGTTCAATATGAAAAATGTGTCCAAAGGATTTGGAGAAAGGACGCTGTTTTCAGATGTCAATCTTCTGGTTGAGGGTGGTGAACGAATCGCGCTGCTTGGGGACAACGGAACGGGAAAATCCACCTTTATCAAATGCCTTCTGGGTGAAGAAGGCTATCAGGGGAAGATCCAGTTTGGCCCCACTGTGAAATGGGGATATCTGCCCCAGATCATCCATTTTGACCATCCGGAACGCAGCCTGTATGACACTATGCTTTATGAAAAGAATTGCACGCCACAGATGGCGCGGGATCGTCTTGGCGCATTTTTGTTCCAGGGAGAGGATGTGTTCAAGTGTGTGGGTGACCTTTCCGGCGGTGAGCAATCCCGGCTGCGGCTGTGTATGCTGATGGATGAAAAAATCAACCTACTGATCCTGGACGAGCCTACCAACCATTTGGATATTGCATCCAGAGAATGGGTAGAGGCGGCTATCGAAGAGTTTGAAGGCGTGCTCCTGTTTGTCTCTCACGACCGGTATTTCATTGAGAAGTTTGCTGAGCGGATCTGGCTGCTTGAGGACGGCGCTGTTCGGGATTTCAAATGCGGCTATACTAAGTACCGTTCCATTCTGGAACATGAGGCGATGCTGAAGCCTGCTGAAGTTTCTGTTGCAAAGCAAAAAAAGGAAAAACCCAAAGGTGGCACCAAGGATACAGATAAGCTTATCCGCAAACTGGAACGCGAGATCGAAAAACAGGAACAGATGATCGCGGATCTGGACGTTGCCATTGAAAAGGCGGCATTAGACTATCAGGAGTTAACACGCCTGCTCGCTGAGAAGGAAGCGGCAGAAAATCTCTTGATGGAGTGGATGGAGCAGTGGGAAACCGCGCAAGAATAATATTCAGGAGGGTTGACACACTTGGTCAACCCTCCTATAATGAGAAAAGATTAGATTAAAGGAGTATGAATTATGAGTTCATGTAACGGAAATTGTTCTACCTGCGGCTCGGATTGCGCGGATCGTAAGGCAGAGAGCCTTCTGGCTTCCTTGAATCCCAAGGCAAGCGTTAAAAAAGTAATTGCTGTTGTTTCTGGTAAAGGCGGCGTCGGCAAGAGTACTGTCACATCTATGTTGGCGGTTGCTATGGCTCGGAAGGGCAAGCGGGTGGCAGTTCTGGATGCGGATATTACAGGACCCTCCGCACCTACGGCATTTGGCGTCAATGAATGTCAGGGCGCAACAGAGGACGGCCTATATCCAGCTCTCACACGGGGCGGCATTCAAGTCATGTCGATCAATCTGCTTTTGGATAATAGCACAGATCCCGTTGTGTGGCGGGGGCCTGTTATCGCCGGCGCGGTGAAGCAGTTCTGGACA
Source organism: Faecousia sp. (assembly GCA_045595075.1). Classification (GTDB taxonomy): domain Bacteria; phylum Bacillota; class Clostridia; order Oscillospirales; family Oscillospiraceae; genus Faecousia. Next base: position 6,423 of record JAZNZT010000009.1, on the reverse strand, counting down.
GACGTGATCTGGGAAGATGTGGATTATATGTTCGTGGACATGCCTCCCGGAACAGGCGATGTTCCATTGACTGTATTCCAGAGCCTGCCGGTAGACGGAATTGTGATCGTCACCAGCCCTCAGGATCTTGTTTCTATGATCGTTTCCAAAGCTGTGAAGATGGCTAACATGATGCATATTCCTGTTTTGGGCTTTGTGGAGAATTATAGCTATCTGGAGTGTCCGGATTGCGGCAAGCGGATCGAAGTATTCGGCAAAAGCCGGCTGGACGAGGTGGCGGAGGCGTTTAATTTGCCCGTTCTGGCGAGACTTCCCATTGACCCCAAGGTGGCGGAGAGCTACGACAGCGGCTTAATGGAGACGGTAAACACAGATGCGGTGGCAGATGTAATCACCGCTGTTGAAAATGCATAAAGTAAGAGCGAACCCTATCGGGTTCGCTCTTTTTTATTACTCATTGGTGTAGTTGTCGAAATAACCCTGGATATAGACGATCGGTGTGCCCTTATCGCCGGAGCCGGAGGTCAGATCACACAAAGAACCGATCAGATCGGTGAGCCGTCGGGGAGTCGTTCCCTGAGCAGCCATGTTGCCTACCAGGCTGGAGCCGTCCTTCTGCTGGATCTTATTCTTGATAGCATCCTGCAAATCTTTTCCGGACAGACCGGCAAAATCGTTATCTGCCAGATACTTCAGCTTCAGCTCGTTGGGCGTTCCCTCAAGACCGGGGGTGTAAGCAGGGGAGACAACAGGGTCTGCCAGCTCCCAAATCTTGCCCACGGGATCCTTAAACGCGCCATCGCCGTAGACCATAACCTCAATGTGCTTGCCGGTTACCTCCAGAAGCTTTGCCTGAATGTCATTTACGAGGCCCTGGCATTCTCTGGGGAACAGCTTAACAGTATCCTCAGTTGCCTTGTTGGAGCCCAGCAGACCGTAGGAGGGATTGTAGCCACTTCCGTCGATGGAAGCAGTCATGATCTCGTCAAGTCCGTATACACGCTCAGCGCCGGCTGCTTTTAACAGGCGCTTAGTCCGTGCGCGGGTGTGAATATCGCAGTTAAGGACATTCTTGGTATAGCTAAGGATCGCTCTGGGATCGTTGGCAAAAACGATCTCAACTTCAGCGCCGCTCTCGCGGATAAGATTGCTGTAATACTCCACATAGTCAACACCGGTAAAGGGATGCTTGATATAGCCAAACAGCTGACGGTAACGCTCCTCGGACAGTACATCCTTATATGGGTCGACGTTGTTCGCGTCCATCATATCCCAATCGATCAAATGGTTACCCACTTCGTCAGAGGGATAGCTCAGCATGAGTACCACCTTCTTACAGCCGCTGGCAATGCCCCGAAGGCAGATTGCGAAACGGTTACGGCTGAGAATGGGGAAGATAACACCCACAGTTTCTCCGCCAAACTTGGCACGAACATCTGCGGCAATATTTTTGACACTGGCGTAATTACCTTGGGAACGGGCAACGATGGCCTCAGTCATAGCTACCACATCCCGATCACGGGGGGCAAGACCGTCGAATTTCATTGCATCGACAATGCAGTCAGAAACGATCTGCACCAGGTCGTCGCCCTGGCGGATAATGGGAGCGCGGATTCCCATAGAAACAGTACCAAACATCCGGCTCATAACAACACATCCTATCTAATCTGGTATAAAGTACGTGTTTTAAAAACACCCACTTATTATAATACAAGTTTTTGCATTTGTAAAACAAAAAATTATGAAATTTAAAAAAATTTCGAATAAAGTAAAAAGTGCCCGACACAGCCGGACACTTTTATATTCAAAATATATGATAGACAATGTACCAGATCGCGATCAAAACGATAATGAAAGGAATATATGCCATCAGCGCTGCACTGGTAACAGAGATTACAACGCAGCCCAAATAATTCAGCAGATAAACAAGTCCGGATAAGATTGCGGTAGTCAGAACGGCTTTCGTTACTTGCTTGCCGATAACGGTGGCAAAGAAAAAGGTATAAAGTCCTCCGATGATGGGGTTTACAGTGGTCAGTAATGCGCCTACAATAATCTTTAACGCACCTGTCAGGAGCATGATTACCAGCAAACCAAGCAAAATTGCCGGCGCATAGGTGACGATCCCTTCGGGCAAATAGGTGGTAAACAGGAATGTAACAACTAGATGCATGATAAATGCAACCACAACTGTCAGGCAGCGGAAAAAGATCCAACTAAGTATATTCTTTCCTTTCGGAAGCCAGCCGTCAGCCAAATTCACCAGAAAGGCAAGGATGACCATGCTCAAAAGCTCTGTGCATATAACAGTATAATCGGCTCCTTGGAAAGAAAAAATGTACATAAGATCGTTGGAGATGGATACAAAGGGAAGGGGAGCGATCATCGATTCAAACTGAGCCCCCATACTTTTCAGTACAACAGTAACTGCGTAGATAAACAGGATGCCGATTGCGGAAGAGACAGCGTTGTTCAACACAGAACGTTTGCCGAAAACAAAACGGCCAAACACGCTTATAAGAAAAGTACCCAAAAGCAGGATAAGGCCGGTTTTCGCAAGCACCCAAAAATCCAAACCCAGAGAGTTAAAATAGTTGACTATGATGTCCATACAATACCTCCGAAAGTGAGAAACAGCCGCCGAAACCGGCGGCTGTTTGTCTGTGTAAGGTAAGCAGAATTACTTCAGCTCTGCCTCTGCGCCAGCTTCCTTCAGCTGAGCAACCATCTTCTCGGCATCTTCCTTGGAGACGGCTTCCTTCAGGGTCTTGGGGCAGTTGTCAACCAGATCCTTAGCGTCCTTCAGGCCCAGGCCGGTAACCTCACGGACGATCTTGATGACGTTCAGCTTGGAAGCGCCGGCGGACTTCAGAATGACGTCGAACTCGGTCTTCTCCTCAGCAGCCTCAGCAGCACCGCCAGCAGCGGGAGCAGCAACAGCAGCAGCAGCGGCGGAAACGCCGAAAACTTCCTCCAGAGTGTGAACCAGCTCGGACAGCTCCAGAACGGTCAAACCCTTTACTTCCTCAACGAGAGCAGTGACTTTTTCACTAGCCATTGTAATTTCCTCCTAAATGTGTAATAAATGATTTGATTGTTGTTTGTAATTAAGCTTCCTCAGCGGGAGCTTCTACTGCAGGGGCTTCCTCAGCGGGGGCTTCCACAACGGGAGCTTCCTCAGCTACGGGAGCTTCAGCAGCGGCAGGGACGAAACCTTCTTCTACCTTGATACGAGCCTGATCCAGGACGAATGCAAGGCTGGAGATAGGTGCCAGGAAGGTACCGAGGACGGATGCGACCAGAGCGTTCTTGCTGGGCAACTCGCCGAAACCATTCAGCTGAGTTGCGGAGAGGACAGAACCCTCAACGACGCCGCCCTTGATGTTCAGGGGGAGCTTGTTCTTCTTAGCGAACTCGACAACGATACGAGCGGGAGCAATGGGATCGCCGGTGGTGCTGGCCATAGCGGTAGTGCCGTTGAGAACCTCATCGAAGTCATAGCCGTTTTCCTTGGCTGCGAAACGGGTCAGAGTGTTCTTAACGACGGTGTACTCTACACCTGCATCACGGAACTGCTTACGCAGATCGGTATCCTGAGCAACGGTGATGCCCTTATAGTCAACAAAAACAACGGAAGTAGCTTCCTTGATCTTGCCGGCCAGAGCTTCAACAACTGCCTTTTTGCTCTCAAGAACCTTTGCGTTGGGCATTATTTTCACCTCCGAAAATAAAAAGTGTCTTCCTGCCAGAAGACAGAAAGACACGCAGAAAACCTATCAGCGCACCTCGGCAGGATTTATGCTTTCGCACCTGCTGTCTTTGGCAACTTTGTAATGATAACAAAAACCCCTTGAAAAGTCAAGGGGTTTTTGAAGAAAATTTGAAAAATTTTAGGCGTACTTAGCAGTATTGACCTTAACGCCGGGGCCCATGGTAGAAACCACGGTGCAGGACTTAATATACTGACCCTTTGCAGCTGCGGGCTTAGCCTTAACAACAGCATTCATCAGGGTGTCCATGTTCTCGGTCAGCTTCTCTGTGCCGAAGGAAACCTTACCAATGGGGCAGTGGATGATGTTGGTCTTGTCCAGGCGGTACTCGACCTTACCGGCTTTGATCTCCTGAACAGCAGCGCCGACGTTGGGGGTGACAGTGCCGGCCTTGGGGGAGGGCATCAGACCCTTGGGACCCAGAACCTTACCCAGACGGCCAACCAGACCCATCATATCAGGGGAAGCGACAACAACGTCGAACTCAAACCAGTTCTCCTTTGTGATCTTCTCGACCAGCTCCATGCCGCCGACATAGTCAGCGCCTGCAGCCTGAGCCTCGTCTACTTTAGCGTCCTTAGCAAAAACCAGAACGCGGCGGGTTTTGCCGGTGCCGTTGGGCAGAACAACTGCGCCACGGACCTGCTGGTCGGCATGACGGGAGTCAACGCCCAACTTAATGTGCAGCTCGACGGTCTCGTCGAACTTTGCGGAAGCGCCCTTCACAACCAGATCCAGGGCCTCGCTGGGATCATACTGAACAGAGCGGTCAATCAGCTTGGCGCTCTCTTTATACTTTTTACCTCTAAACACTTGTAATTTCCTCCTTATAGTGGTGATGCGGAATAATCCTCCCACATTTCCGGGATGATACCCGGTCAGCAAATATCAAAATTAGTCGACAACCTCGACACCCATGGAGCGGCAAGTGCCGGCAACCTGAGCCTCAGCAGCCTCGAGAGAGTTGACGTTCAGATCGGGCATCTTGGTCTTAGCGATCTCAGTAACCTGAGCGCGGGTGATCTGACCGACCTTGTTCTTGTTGGGAACGCCGGAGCCCTTCTCCAGACCGATGGCCTTCATGACCAGCAGGGGAGTCGGAGGGGTCTTGGTGATAAAGGTGAAGCTGCGGTCTGCGTAAACAGTGATAACAACAGGAATCTTGTAGCCTTCCATGTTCTGGGTACGGGCGTTAAACTCCTTAATGAATGCAGCGATGTTAACACCGTGCTGACCCAGAGCGGGGCCAACAGGGGGGGATGCGGTTGCCTTAGCGGCGTTGATCTGAAGTTTGATAATACCAGTGACTTTCTGTGCCATAATAAGCACCTCCTGAATAAAATGTGGTAATATGTGCGATGCACATTTCTTTCGGGGCGTCAGCCCCTCCCACGTTCCGACCGGAAATCCGGCCCGATGCGTTTATTGGGAAATGACCTCCACCTGATCGAGCTCAAACTCGACAGGGGTTTCGCGGCCAAACATGGAAACGATAACACTGACAGCATTTTTGTCCAGCTCGATGGACTCAACAGTACCGGTAAAGGAACTTAAAGGACCGTCGAGAATACGGACTGTATCGCCAATGTCGTAGTTGACGACGATCTCGCGCTTTTCTACACCCATTTCGTAGACCTCATCCTCGGTAAGAGGGATGGGGTCATTGCCCGAGGGACCGACAAAGCCTGCGACGCCGCGGACACTGCGAATCACATGCCAGGTGTCGTCATTGCAAACCATCTTGACGAATACATAGCCGGGGTACAGCTTGCGGTCGTAAGTTTTGCTTACGCCGGATTCGGTGATCTCGGTAACAGTTTCCATAGGAATGGAAATGACCTGGATCATGTCCTGAAGCTGACGGCTCTGGACGGTCTTTTCGATGGTAGCCTTTACAGTGTTTTCATAACCGGAATAGGTATGGACAACATACCACTTTGCAGCTTCTGCCATGGCAAGTTACCTTCTTAATGGAACAGATTGATCAGACCGTCGATGCCGATCTGAGCCACAAAGTCGAACAGCCAGATAAATACGCCGACAACGAGAACGCATGCGGCGACGATCAGGGTGTTCTTCAACACTTGTTGGGGAGTAGGCCACACGACCTTCTTGAGTTCGCTGCGAAGCTCGCGGAAGTATCTGGCAATGGTACCGAAGGTTCTTTTGAACCAGTTCTGCTTCTTGACTTGTGCCATGTTGCGGCCTCCTTACTTCGTCTCGTTGTGAACGGTGTGCTTTCTGCAGAATCTGCAGTACTTCTTCATTTCGAGACGGTCGGGATCGTTCTTCTTGTTTTTCATGGTGTTGTAGTTTCTCTGCTTGCACTCGGAGCATCTCAAAGTGACTTTAACGCGCATAAACGGCACCTCCTTAAAAATTGCCTCCCTGTATCACTTCGGCTATGAAAAATTTAGTAAGCGGTCAACTACAATTACCGCTCCGAAGCTGAAAAGGGCATAGAAAATAACCCGATTCACAGGTAAAAACCATTCTACCACAATGTGTTTGTTTCGTCAACAATTTTTTTCTTTATTTTTTGTATATTTTGAACTATAATGAAGAAAACCGAAAGAAAGGAAAAATAACCGATGAGAGTAATGGGTATCGACTACGGCGATGCGCGCACCGGCATTGCTATTTCCGACTTGCT
>JAZNZT010000008.1:0-14436 GCA_045595075.1 Faecousia sp. | reverse complement strand
CCGACTTCATCCGGACATAGAAAAATGATGGACAGACCCCTAAAGGGGTCGGGTCTTGTTCCACCCTTATCGCAACCGGAATCGATTTGCATTGATCTTCTCCTCCGCGGAGAAGATCAATATTAGTAGCCATCAGTTTTTGAACTGATGGCAGCAAGGGTCCACAGGACACTTGCATTTAAATAGGGTCGATTCTCCGTTACGGTACAAAATAAAAGCACAGACCCCGAAGCGGTCTGTGCATTTATTTGGTGCCGGCAACCGGAATCGAACCGGTACGGATTTTACTCCGAGGGATTTTAAGTCCCTTGTGTCTACCTGTTCCACCATACCGGCGGCCCGATAATAGTAACACATTTTCCGGATGTCGTCAAGGCGGCAAAATCTCGTTTTTTGGAGTATAGACGCTTTATTCCGGCAATCCTGCAGCGGCGGTGACCAGCAAAGGTAGATTATCCCGGTATATTTCGTCGAACTGGGACAGGGGCAGGGGATTTTCCCCTCTGCCTACCTCGACGGTATAGCCCGGCCTGCGGAACTGCTGGATAAACCAGTCCTTATAGCCGGCAAAGCCGGATTCATAGGGCACATCCGCAAGGGTGTAGCCGCTGACCCGGGCAAGCTCCCGTCCCAGCTCTTCTGCGCCGGGAACCTCATAGTCCTTAAACTGCCAGTAGATCTCGCCGCCTTGGCTGTGATAGGCAAGGATCAGCGCCGGGTCAATAAATTCGGTGTAGCCGGCAAGGGCCTGGGTCTCCAGCTGGTTTAAAGGCGCTCTGCCCACATAGTCCCGGGGACCGGGACGGGTAAAGCCTTGACTGAATTTGATCTCCCGGGCCTGGAGCCATCCGGCGGGATACTGTAAATTTAGGTCCACACCCAGAAGATTTGCTTTCCAGCCGTCAGGGAAGGGGATGGCGGGGTAATCCTGCGCCAGCCGCTGGGCAAGATCATACTGGATATTTCCCGCCTGAATAGCGCCGGTGACCAGATCCACCCCGTCGGGATTCACCATAGGCACCATATAAATAGTGACGGCGTTGGATAGCGTTTGGGCATCCACCCCTGCGATCTGTCCGCCGGATGCGATGGCATCGGCAAGATCCTCGGCAAATTTAAGAAGTACAAGAGATGTTATCCATTCGTTGGCATGGTGGGATGCGGAGTAAATGACCTTTCTCGGTCCTGTGCCGATGACCAGTGTCCGGACAGGACGCTGAAAGGCAGTGGAGGTAAGCTCCTCCGTCCGACAAAAAGGATAGGTTTTGACGATGTCCAGGATCATTTGGTCGTTACTTTGAGATGTAATAGGGATATCGGTTCTTACAATCATTATAAAATCGCCTCCGACTATCCTATGCCACGGCGGTAATTGCGGTGCATAAAAGAGGTTGATTTGCGGTAACAGTGAGAGTATAATAAGGTCTGTATTTTTGTAAATGAGGAATGGATATGGAAAATCAAAAGAAAGCTCCCCGGCTGGGAGAGAATAAAATGGGCACTATGCCGGTGGGCAAGCTCCTTTTCAACATGGCGCTGCCTCTGGTGATCTCCATGCTGGTACAGGCTCTTTATAATGTAGTGGACAGCGTTTATGTGGCAGGCTATTCAGAAAGCGCGGTAACAGCCCTTTCCCTGGCGTTTCCCATCCAGAACCTGCAGATCGGCTTCGCCTCCGGCATCGCGGTAGGCGTGAACAGTCTGCTGAGCAAGTCTTTAGGCGAGGGAGATCGGGAAAATGCAAACAGAGCCGCCGGAAACGGCATTTTTCTCACGGTCATTCTGATCTTAGGATTTATGCTCTTCGGCTTTTTCGGCGCAGAGGCTTATTACCGGATACAGCCCATCAGTGAGGAAACTGCCCGGGGCGGCACGGAGTATACCGCCATTTGCTGCATTTTCACACTGGGTGTATTTGTGCAGATATTAGGCGAGCGGCTTCTGCAGGCAACAGGCCGGACAGTATATACCATGATTGCCCAGTCCAGCGGCGCGGTCACCAATATCATTCTTGACCCTCTGTTTATTTTCGGCTTTGCCCCTCTGGGCATCCCCGAGATGGGCGTTGCCGGCGCGGCTGTGGCAACGGTGATCGGTCAGTGGGTAGGCGCGTTGATTGTGGTGATCTTCAACCTGAAGCGCAACCCTGATATCAGGTTCGGATTGCGGTATATCCTGCCCAAAGCAGAGGCACTGAAAAAGATCCTCACAGTGGGAGTTCCTTCTGCAATCATGATGGCTATCGGCTCGGTGATGAATTTCGGTATGAATCAGATCCTGCTGGGCTTTAAGAATATCGGAGAAACAGCCTCCGGTGTGTTTGGCGTTTATTTTAAGCTGCAGAGCTTCTTCTTTATGCCTATATTCGGGATGAATAACGCAGCGGTTTCCATCGTGGCTTATAACTACGGCGCCCGACAGCCGAAACGGATCACAAAGACGTTAATGCTTGCCTGCGGCACAGCTATGGTCATTATGCTGCTGGGTCTGGGTGTGTTTCAGCTCTTCCCGGAGCTTCTCATGGGGATCTTCAGTACCGCCGAGGAGGGCACAGGGCAATTTGTGACGATCGGCGTCAGCGCTCTGCGGATCATCAGCCTGCTGTTTCCTATGGCGGCTATCGGTATCGCCCTCAGCGCAAGCTTCCAGGGTCTGGGAAACGGCATTTATGCTACGATCACCTCCTTATGCCGTCAGCTGATCGTCCTGCTGCCTGCGGCATACCTGCTAAGCCTCACCGGACAGGTCAATGCGGTGTGGTGGGCGTTCCCCATTGCCGAGGTGGTAAGCCTTGGCGTGACCCTGCTCTGCTATTGGCTGATCTACAGGCAGAAAATAAAACCGTTATACAATTCCTGACTTTTAAGGCGTATCCTTTCGGATGCGCCTTTTCTTCTTGCATATTACCCGCAAATTCATTATAATGAAAAAAAGAGAGAAAGAGGAGGCTATACCGATGGCAAAGCTCTACTTCAAGTACGGGGCCATGGGCTCCAGTAAAACCGCCCAGGCGCTGATCACCAAGTATAATTACGAGGAAAACGGACTGAAGGTCTGGCTGATCAAGCCCAGCGCAGATGTCCGGGATGGCGTTCATATCCTGCGCAGCCGGATCGGACTGGAGGCGCAGGTGGAGATCGTGCCGCCTCAGACGGATGTGTATGCCGCCTTTGAAAGGGAGCAGAAGGGTTGCTGCGATGTGATCATCGTGGATGAGTGTCAGTTCCTGACCCCGGAGCAGATCGACCAGCTGCGAAGCATCGTCAATGACTATGACATTCCGGTGATGTGCTTCGGCCTGCGGACGGACTTTCTGACCCACCTGTTCCCGGGCAGTCGGCGGCTGATGGAGATCGCCGATACCATCCAGGAGATCAAGACCATCTGCGATTGCGGCGCAAAAGCTACGGTAAATGCCCGGATCGACGGCGAGGGGCATATCATCACCCAGGGTGAGCAGGTATTCCTTGGCGGCAATGACAGCTATATCGCCATGTGCCACCGGTGCTGGATCCGGGGCATCCGGGAAAACCGAAAAGTGAAATTGCACGGACAATGAAAGGAGAATCATTATGGAACTTTCTGAAATTTTGAAAAAATGCGACCATACTCTGCTTTCCCAGACCGCCACTTGGGCGGAAATTAAAGCGATCTGCGATGACGGTATGAAATACGAGACCGCCTCTGTCTGCATCCCGGCATCCTTCGTGAAGCAGGCAAAGGAATATGTAGGCGACAAGCTTGCCATCTGCACTGTTATCGGCTTCCCCAACGGCTATGCTACCACCGCCGCCAAGTGTTTCATGGCATCTGACGCAGTGGATAACGGCGCAGACGAGGTGGACATGGTCATCAACCTCGGCTGGGTCAAGGATGGAAAATATGATCTGCTGTGTGAAGAGATCAAGGCGATCAAGGCACACTGCAAGGGAAAGCTCCTGAAAGTTATCATCGAGACCTGTCTGCTTACTGATGAAGAAAAGGTCGAAATGTGCCGTGTGGTCACCGAATCCGGCGCGGACTATATCAAGACCTCCACAGGCTTTTCTACCGCCGGCGCCACCTTCCATGATGTGGAGCTGTTTGCAAAGCATGTGGGAGAGGGTGTAAAAATCAAGGCCGCCGGCGGCATCTCCAGCCTGGAGGATGCTGAGAAGTTTATCGCTTTGGGTGCATCCCGACTGGGCACATCCCGGGTGGTGAAGCTTGCCAAGGCCATGGAGGCCGGCAAGACCGCCCAAAACGACGGAAGCTACTAACCATTGATTTTCATAATTTCTCGTGTCATTCCGAGGGAGCGACTGCGACCGTGGGAATCCGTTTCCCAAAAAAGAACGGATTCTTCGCCTGCGGCTCAGAATGACACATCAAACTACAATAGGAGGAAAATGTTATGTTAACGACCCCTACTCCCCATATCAGCGCGAAGCCTGGTGATTTCGGCAAGACCGTTCTCATGCCGGGAGACCCTCTGCGCTCCAAATTCATTGCGGAAAACTTCCTGGAAGATCCTGTCCTTGTGAATAATGTCCGGGGTGTCCAGGGTTATACCGGCACCTATAAGGGCGTTAAGGTGTCTGTCATGGCATCCGGTATGGGCATGCCTGCCATTGGTATCTATTCCCATGAGCTTTATAACGGCTACGGTGTGGAAAATATCATCCGGGTAGGCTCTGCCGGCTCGATCCAGGAGGATATCAACCTGTATGATCTGGTGATCGCCCAGGGCGCATGTACTGATTCCAATTTTGCGGACCAGTTCCATTTGCCCGGCACATTTGCTCCCATCGCATCTTATGAGCTGCTCAGCGCAGCGGTGGAAGCGGCAAAGGAAAACGGCGCTGTGTACCATGTGGGCAACGTCAACTCTTCCGATGTGTTCTACGGCGACCATGTGGGCGTCCCCGAGGGACTGGACAGCGTCTACGGACTGAAGAAGATGGGCGTTATGGCATTGGAGATGGAAGCAGCCGCTCTTTATATGAATGCTGCCCGGTACGGTAAGCGGGCGCTGTGTATCTGCACCATTTCCGACCATGTGCTCAAAGGCATCGAAACTACCTCCGAGGAGCGCCAGACCGCATTTACCACCATGATGAGGGTAGCTCTGGATGTGGCAGTTGCCATGGAGAATAAATAATTATGAAGCGTGTCTTTTTGATTGTGCTTGATTCCTGCGGCGCAGGCGCGATGCCCGATGCGGCATCCTTTGGTGATGCGGGAGCGCATACCCTCCGGTCCTGCGCAACATCTGATAAGCTGCATATTCCCAATATGATCAATGCCGGTCTTGGGAATGTGGAGGGACTGGAGTTCCTCGGCAGGACGGATGCCCCCACCGGCGCTTACGGACGGATGGCGGAGGCATCTATGGGCAAAGATACCACCATCGGTCACTGGGAGATCGCCGGCATTGTATCTAACGATCCGCTACCCACCTATCCCGAAGGCTTCCCCGAGGAAGTGCTGCAGCCCTTCCGGGAGGCTACCGGCAGAGACATCCTTGCCAATGCTCCCTGGTCCGGCACAGCTGTTATTGAGAAATACGGCGACGAGCACGTGCGCACCGGAGACCTGATTGTTTATACCTCTGCCGACTCTGTGTTTCAGATCGCTGCCCATGAGGAGGTCGTACCTCCCCAGCAGTTGTACGAATACTGCCGGATTGCCCGGAAGATCCTGCAGGGCAAGCATGGCGTGGGTCGGGTCATCGCCCGTCCCTTTGTGGGAACAACGGGCAATTATACCCGCACCGCTAACCGCCACGACTTTTCCCTGGAGCCGCCGAAACAAACGCTGGTTGACGCGGTGAAGGCGGCAGGGAAGGACAGCATCGGCATCGGCAAGATCCACGATATTTTTGCCGGCAGAGGACTGACGGAGTTTACCTACACCAAGGGCAACACCGACGGTATGGAAAAGACCCTTGCCTATGCGGACAAGGATTTTTCCGGTCTGTGCTTTTTGAATCTGGTGGACTATGATATGCTCTACGGCCACCGCCGGGATGCAGAGGGCTATGCCAAAGCGCTCAGCGAATTTGACCGTTGGCTGGGCATCTTTATGGAGAAGATGGGGCAGGACGACTTGGTGATGATCACCGCTGACCACGGCTGCGATCCCAACTATACCGCCACCACAGACCATACAAGAGAATATGTACCTCTGCTGGTGCTGGGCAAGGATGTGAAGCCGGTAAGCTTAGGTACACGGAAGAGCTTTGCGGATATTGCCGCCACTGTGGCGGAAATGCTGGAAGTGGAGCTGGATACCCCCGGAAAGAGCTTTGCAAAGGAGATCCTGTGACAATGGATGCAAAAAAACTGATCGCATTAGCGATAGAGGCCATGGAAAAGGCATATGTACCCTATTCCGGCTATCGGGTTGGGGCAGCGCTTTTGTGCGCCGACGGAACGGTATACCAGGGCTGTAATATTGAAAACGCCGCCTACGGACCTACCAACTGCGCCGAGCGTACTGCCTTTTTTAAGGCAGTGTATGACGGACACCGGGATTTTACCGCCATTGCCGTCTGCGGCGGCAAGGACGGGGTGATCACAGGCTGGTTCCCGCCCTGCGGTGTGTGCCGGCAGGTGATGCGGGAGTTTTGTGATGACGATTTTGTTATTTATATGGTCGGAGAGGCAGACACCTATGAGACGGTGACCCTTGCTCAGCTCCTTCCTCACAGTTTTGACCCAAAAGTTCACATGAAAAAATAAAAAAATTGTTGCTTTTTTCCAAATAATGTGCGACAATATAAGCGGTAATTCTAATACCACAACAATTTTACGGAGGAATGAAAAATGAAAAAGCTTCTCGCACTTCTCCTGGCCATCGTGATGGTCGCAGGTCTGTTCGTTGGCTGCCAGCCCGCATCCAATGACGGCAACAATGACGATGCCGGCGTTGTTGACGCAGACAAGATCGCTGACGAAATGACCGCTTCTGACGGCAAGTATCAGGTTGCATTCGTTACCGACGTGGGCCAGCTGAAGGACCAGTCCTTCAACCAGGGCACTTGGAACGGTGTTAAGCTGTACGCTTCCCAGAACAACAAGTCCTACAAGTACTATCAGCCCGGTAACGGCGATCAGGCAACTGACGAGGACCGTATCGAGGCTATGAAGAAGGCTTGCGATAACGGCGCTGAGATCGTTGTTGCTGCCGGCTTCATGCAGGAAGCTGCCCTGAAGGCTGCCGCTGCTGCATACCCCAATGTAAACTTCATCTTCATTGACGGCTACCCCATCGGCTTTGACAATGTTGCTCCCATCGCCTTTAAGGAAGAGCAGGCCGGCTATCTGGCAGGCTATGCTGCTGTTATGGAAGGCTACACCAAGCTGGGCTTCTCCGGCGGTGGCGGCGGCACCAACCCTGCTTGCTGCCGTTATGGCTATGGCTTTGTTCAGGGCGCTGACGCAGCTGCAAAGGCAAAGGACGTAAAGGTCGAGATCAATTACTCCTGGCTGTATGGTGCCTCCTTCAGCGCTTCCACCGAGCTGCAGACCATGGCTGCCGGCTGGTACGCCAATGGCACTGAGATCATCTTCGCCTGTGGCGGTTCTATGTTCTCTTCTATCGCTGCAGCCGCTGCTGCTGAGGATGCAAAGGTCGTCGGTGTTGACGTTGACCAGTCCTTCCAGTCCCCCACTGTTGTTACCTCTGCTATGAAGGGCCTGGCTGAGGCAACCGCATGGGCAATTGCAAAGCACTATGACGGCAAGTGGGCTGACATCGGCGGCAAGGCAACTTCCTTGGGCGCTGCTGACAACGCTGTGGGTCTGCCCACCGCTACTTGGTCTCTGAAGAACTGGAGCGTTGACCAGTACAATGCTCTGTTCAAGGACATCGTTGACGGCAAGATCACCATCGACAATACCGAGCCCGAGTTCCCCGCAAACACCGACAATGTGACTGTCAATGCTGTAAAGTAAGATAATAAAACCGAAGAGGAGGGCGTTTGCCCTCCTCTTTTTTATCCCCGGCAAACTGTAATTTGACTGCCGCAAAAGCGTTACCGGGCTTGTAGGAAGGGTAACGAATACTGACCATGTAAGTGCGCATTGTCCGCCGGCACATGCCGACAAACTGCAATTTGACTGCCGCAAAAGCGTTACCGGGCTTATAGGAAGGGTAACGAATACTGACCATGTAAGTGCGCATTGTCCGCCGGCACATGCCGGCAAACTGCAATTTGACTGGGCGTACAGAAAACCGGCAGCTGTTCAGACAGCTGCCGGTGTGGTTTATAAAGGAGATTGCTTGATCTTTGCGTACCGCCGGGGGTACTGGGTGGGGGTTGGCGCTACCTTTTTCAGCACGATCACTGTGTGGGCAGTGCCGTCTATGGGAAACTCTGCCACCTGCTCCAATTTCAGTCCCAGTCGGGAAATGGCGTTTTTGGCTTCAGAGAGCTCCTCTTTGGCGGCTGTGCCCTTCATGGCAAGGATCTTTCCGCCTACCCGGACATAGGGAGCAGTCAGCTCCAGTAAGATATTCAGCCGCGCCACCGCCCGGCTGGTAGCGATATCATATCGCTCACGCCGCTGCTGCACCGCTTCTTCCGCCCGGGCGGTAATATACCGGGCATCCACGCCCAGTGTCGGCAGGATATCTTCCAGCCATGCCATCCGTTTTCCCAGAGAATCCAACAGAGTCAGCTTCATTTCCGGACAGGCGATCTTCAGGGGAACACCGGGGAAACCGGCGCCGCAACCAACATCGATGACCTGCTTCCCTGCAAGGGATTCCAGCGTCAATAATGTCAGAGAGTCCAGAAGATGCAGCTTTGCCACCTGATCCGGCTGGGTGATGGCGGTCAGATTCATGACCTTGTTCTGCTCCACCACAGCTGCGCCAAAATCGCACAGCTTTTTCTGGACAGCATCATCTAATTGAAGCCCCAGTTGAGGCAGCCCCTCTTTCAGGGCACTCAGCATCTGTTCCATATCAACCTGCATCGGCAATCGTGGCGTTGTTTACCCAATCTTCATCAAAGGGGTCAAAGGGGTCCTCTTCTTCAGGAGTGAACTGAGGCAGAACGTAATTCTGAATATGCCAGCTTACCAGAAGGTCGGTGACGCTGCCGTAGGAAGCGACACCCGCTTCTTCACCGCTGGATTTCAGGTATGCGTCATTGGCGTCATTTGCCATCTGGCTTGCTTCCTTGTCCAGCAGGGTCAGATACTGGCTATAACTATCAAGATCTGTCTGCAGATTTTTACCAATGGAAGCTTTCAGCTTGGAAGCTTCTGCCTGCGCCGTACTGGTTGAAGTGCCGGCAAGAGCGTTATAGCAATAACGGAACGCCATAAAATAAGCGGAGTACCGGAAATTAAGATCGCTGTTGGCGTCGCAGGCTAAGAACGCGGAGAAGTTGGCATCCTGCTCCGAGGCAATGCTCATCCGATGCGCCATTTCATGGCACATGGTAAAGGGCATGCTCACAATCGGAATTTCCGGGTTGACAGCAGCCTCGCCGGTCATGGCGATGGTAATGCCGGAAATACCCATAGAGGTATACAGATCGCTCCAACCCAGCTTCTTCACCGGAACGGTAGAGCCGGCAAAAACGGAATAGTTCTTTTCATAGGTCAGCGTGCGGAAGCCTTCACCTGCCTGCTGGGCAAGCTCCTCAAAGCTGGGGAACTGCACATTTCCTGCACTGTCCCGATCCACCTGATCCGCTAGGGCATTTGCCTCATTCAGATAAAACTCGGTGGCGGCGGAAAGATCAGAAACGGTCCAGTCCGCTACTTCCAAACGCACATCGCTTGCCAGAGGACCGGCGTAATAGTTCAGGCCGTAAATGGCGGTGTGGAACAGGTATAAAAAGCTGGCGCATGCCAGGATCCAACCCAGCCACTGGACAGGATTCCACCGCAAAACGATCATCAGCACGATGCTTGTCAGCAGACCCAGTCCCAGCAGAAGCAAAACGATCTGCCACAGGCAGGCGCTTAAGCCGGCGGTCCAGTCTGCCAGAGAGGAAACTATCAACCGGGTGGAGTAAGGATAGACCATATCGATCAGAATCTTGTGGTCCATGGCAAACTGGGTCAGCGCCCAGGTAATTGCGGCTAAAATAGCGGCAACCAGAAAACCGCGCCAATATTTCAAAGGAAACCCCTCCTTTATATCCAGACGTTACAATATAGTATAACACATTTTTCAGGACTTGTCTGCCCCTAAAATGTATTTTTTCAAAAAGCGCCCAAAACCCCGTCTTCATAAACTCCGGTGACGGTGACATTGCGGATCTGATTGTGCAGGTTTTCTCCCTTTACATAGACCTTCACATAGTTGGGGGCGTGACCTGTAAAAAAGTCGTTTTCCGGTTCTTCAAAAAGCACAGGCAGGGTCTGTCCAACCAGCCCCCGGTGATAGACAAGGCGCATTTCCTCTGCGATAGCGATGGCCTTGCGGCTGCGATCTTCTTTGACGGCGTTGCTGTGCTGCTGAGGCATTTTGTCCGCCGGCGTACCGGGACGGCGGGAGTAAGGGAAGATGTGCATATCCGCAAAGCCGCATTTCCGGATAAAAGCAAGGCTCTGAGAAAATTCTTCTTCCGTCTCTCCCGGAAAGGCAACGATCATATCCGTAGTGATGGCGCAGCCGGGGAAGGTGTCCTTCAACAGAGTGACGCTTTCTAAGTATCGGGTGGTGTCGTATTTTCTGCCCATCCGTTTCAAAACGCTGTCGCAGCCGGACTGCATAGAAAGATGAAATTGGGGACAAAGATTGGGTAATTGAGCCAGCCGGCGGCAGAAGTCCGGGGTAATGATCCTTGGCTCTAACGAGCCCAGCCGGATCCGCAGATCGGGGGCGGCGTGACAGATCGCCTCGATCAGATCTGCAAGACCGGGCTTTCCCGGCAGATCTACACCCCAGGAGGCGATCTCAATGCCGGTGACAATGATCTCCCGGTAGCCTTTGGCGGCAAGCTCTCTTGTTTGCTCCACAGCAAGGGAAAGGGGAGCGGAGCGAACCGGTCCTCTGGTGTAGGGGATGATGCAGTAGGTGCAGAAATTGACACAGCCATCCTGGACTTTCAGCATCGCCCGGGTGCGGCCCTCCAGAGAGCCTGCGGGCAGGATCTCAAACTGCCGCCGCTTCAAAGCCACATCCAAAAGCTCCCGCTTTTGCCGGTTTCGGATGCACGAGAGCAGCTCTTCCAAAAAGGCTTCTCTGCCACCGCTGCCGCTGATAATATCCACATCCAGCTTCCGGATGGCTTCTGCGTCATGCTGACCGTAGCAGCCGCAGACACCGATCACCGCTTCCGGATGCTCCCTGCGGCAACGACGGATCACAGCCCTGTTCTTTTTGTCCGCCACCGCGGTGACAGAACAGGTGTTGATAATATAGCCGTCACAGTCCCCGTCAAAGGGGACGATCTCGTGCCCCTGCTGAGCCAAAAGCTGCTCCATAGCCTGGGTCTCATATTGATTTACCTTGCATCCAAGGGTAAAAAATCCAAATTTCATAGTTAAAAACCACCAATATCCGCCTTGTGGATTTGTAAAAATCGTCAAAACCGTCTATTGAAAAATCATAGGACTCTGCTATAATAGGTCACGCTGGACGATTTTGCACCTATTATAGTCTAAAAATACGGATTTGTACAGCGCAGGAGGGATTTTTATGCGGCAATTTAATATTGTGGTCCGCTCCTTCCGAGAGATACAGGAGTTTGTGGCGCTGGCTATGGTACAGCCCTTTGAGGTGCTGGTAGGCACCGGAAGCCATAAGATCAATGGTAAGGCGTTGATGGGCATGACCAGTCTGGATCATTCTCAACCTCAGCAGGTGAGTATGGTCTGCAGCGAGGAGGAGTTCCTTCAGTTTCGGAAGGAAGCGGCCAGGTTCGTGGTCTGATGAATAGGGCTCTATGAGCATCGTCCCGGGAATACCCGGGGCGGTTTTTTTATAAGTTTGACTTTCCAATAGGGGAATGATAAAATGATTAAAAACTTTTTGGAGGCAGCAGGATGCAGTATGTTTTTATGGCGCTGACGGTGCTGGGTATCGTGGGACTGGATCAGCTTACCAAGTATCTGACGGTGACAAACATTCCTTTGTATGCGGATACAGAAGCGATTCCCGGTCTGTTTCACCTGACCTATGTGCAAAATACCGGCGCGGCATGGTCCGCCTTTGAGGGCATGACATGGCTGTTCGCTTTGGTGTTTGTGCTTTTTGCCGCATTTCTTGTGTGGGAGTTCTCCAAAAATAAAATGGGTTTTACCACCATTGAGAGATGGTGCCTGGTTGCGGTGTTCGGCGGCGGCCTGGGAAATATGATCGACCGCGTCCGCTTAGGTTTTGTAGTGGATATGATCGAAGTGGATTTTATCCGGTTTCCGGTATTCAATGTAGCGGACTGCTGTATTTCCTGCGGCTGTATCTTGCTGCTGGTACATCTGATATTTTTCAACCGCCAATTCTGGAAGGATGAGAAAAAATGATTTTATATGCGGATCTGGCCGGGGAACGGCTGGACGGCTTTCTTGCCCGGTCTGATATGGGACTGACCCGTTCCGCAGCCCAAAGGCTGCTGGAAGAGGGTTGCGTTCTGCGGAACGGAAAACCGGGGAAAAAGAACGATAAGCTGAATATCGGCGACGAGATCCGGGTCACAGTTCCCGAACCTAAGGAAGTGGACATCGCGCCGAAGGATATCCCTCTGGATATCGTCTATGAAGATGATGATGTGCTGGTGATCAATAAACCAAAGGGCTTGGTGGTCCACCCGGCGGCAGGGCATCAGGATGACACCCTGGTCAACGGTCTTTTGTACGCTATGGGGGATCAGCTGTCCGGGATCAACGGGGAGCTGCGTCCGGGGATCGTCCACCGGATTGATAAGGACACCTCGGGACTTCTGGCGGTGGCGAAAAATGACCTTGCCCATACGGTGCTTGCCTCCCAGCTGAAGGATCATACCATGGCAAGGACTTATGAGGCCATCGTCTGCGGCTCTTTCCGGGAGGATACAGGAACGGTGGATGCCCCCATTGGACGGCATCCCACAGACCGGAAAAAAATGTGCGTTACTCAACGCAACTCCAAAAACGCCGTGACCCACTGGGAGGTGGTGGCCCGGTATCGGGGCTATACCCATGTGCGCTGCCGGCTGGAGACGGGACGCACCCACCAGATCCGTGTCCACATGGCTCATATTGGTCATCCGATTTTGGGAGATACGGTCTACGGACACAAAAAGCCGGAGCTGGGAATGGATACCCAGTGTTTGCATGCAGGCTTGCTCTGCTTCCGCCATCCAAGGGATGGAAGACCGGTAATGGTCCAGGCGGCGCTGCCGGAATATTTTGTAAAAGTATTGGAAAAGCTGGAGAGGATGGTATAAATGGGCCTTTTTGACCGGGTGCTGTTGACGGTTGACTATGACCGCACCCTCACAGCGCCGGACTCCACCATCCCGGATCGGAACATAGAGGCGATCCGGTATTTTATGGAGCGGGGCGGCGTATTTACCGTCAATACCGGCAGAAGCATTAGCACCTTCGGGGAAATGATGAAAAAGATCCCTGTCAACGCCCCCTTTTTGCTGTATAACGGCAGCGCGGCTTGCCGTGACGGGATTTTGGAGCATTGCGTGGAGATCCAAATGGATGTCTGGCAGACGGTGGATGCTCTTGCCCGGGAGTTCCCGGAAATGAATCTGGAGATCCAGGGCGTGGACACCAATTATCTGGTAAACCAGCGGCAGGAGTATGTGTCCTTTTATGAGGCGCTGGGCTGGAAGCATACCCCGGCGATCCCCGGTACGGATATCGGTCCGTTTTTGAAGCTTGCCATGTTTGGCAGGGTCCATGCTAACACAGTGGACAGTATGTTTTCCGCAACGGAAGAGGAAATGGCGTATTTCGATTGGGCAGAGAAAAGAGTTGCCCAGATGTTCCCGGATAAGGTGGAGGTATTCCGTTCCGCGCCCCGGATCATCGATATCCACGCCAAGGGCGTTTCCAAGCTGCGGGCGGCAAGAGATCTGCAGGCGCGGCTGGGAAAGGAGATCCTTGTTTGCGTGGGCGACGCGGAGAACGATATCACCATGCTGGACGGCGCGGACTATGCGTATTGTCCGGAAGACGGAGGCGTGGCTGAAAGATATGAGAATGTTTGTTGCTGCGCTGATGGCGCTGTGGCGGATGTAATTTATAAAAAAATACCGGAAATTCTGGCAGTTCAGCCTTGACACAGGTAGATTTGTGTGCTAAAATCACCTAGCTGAACAGGCTGAGGGGAATGACCTCGATGCTTTTCGTTTACGCCAGGACATGCGCGGGTGTAGTTCAATGGTAGAACACCAGCCTTCCAAGCTGGATACGCGGGTCCGATTCCCGTCACCCGCTCCATCCAATATGCGCCAGTAGCTCAGTTGGATAGAGCAACTGCCTTCTAAGCAGTAGG
>JAZNZT010000007.1:0-21954 GCA_045595075.1 Faecousia sp. | reverse complement strand
TGTAACGCAAGTACAGAGCTATGTTTATTCGGTTTGCTTGCCACAAACCGATTCCCTTGTTCCGGCAATTGCAATGCCGGCTCGGCAACAAGGAGTTCTCCCGCGTTGATTCTTGCCGAGGGAATCGCCGGACACATGCAGTGATTGCTGCAGCCGAGTTCAGCGGTTTGTGTCCGCCGCCGTCATAGAAGCGACCAATAACAAAATCGCCTGCGGTAGCTGATGGATCTTTTGCACCAACTCTTCAGTTTGAAAACCTTGAAATACACAAAGTATTCCTGCGGTTTCCAAACTTCGATTTGGCACAAAACCTTTCACCATCTACTCTTGTCAACTTTGTCATCGGTCGCTTGACAGGAAGCTGTCTTCCCATGCGGCATCGTACTGACCCAGACAATTTCACAAAAGAGACAGAAACAAAAGAAAATGCTATCGCACAACGAAAGTCTATGTCTCGCAACGGTTTTTGAGATTGCACATTTTGTGATTTCTATGGAAACCGGGTAGAAACCGATGAAGTTGCCACTGGGGAAACTATATCCATTGGAAAGGAGCTCATATGAAAACACAAAATATTTACTTTAGCTTGGAGGCACAGTTGAATAAACTGGCTCGACACAACCGGCAAGGTAGCTACCGCACGAAAGAGCGGTACTATATGGCAATGAAACGGTTTTGCCACTTTCTTGCCGAGGCATACCGTCTGCAAAAGCTGTCCAACTTCAGCGGCAAGCATTTGGTTGCCTATGTGCTATGGATGCAGGAAAAGGAACTGTCTGCCAGCACCATTAAAACGGATTTGGCGGCGATCCGCTTCTTCCACGACAAAATCAGCAACCCCAAGTATAAATTGCCGTCCAATGCAGAACTGGGCGTAGAACTGGAACGGCGGCGTTTTGGAGACATCGACCGGACCTGGAGTGTTGCGGAATTCAACCGATTGTTGGGTAAAGCACTGGACCGGGAGGATTACATTCTCGCCTTCTACTTAGCCCGGTATGCCGGCTTGCGGATTCACGAATGTATGCGCATTGACACAGCCATTGCCCGGCAAGCCATACGGGAAGGTGCCATTACCATCAAAGGCAAGGGTGGCAAGATCCGCACCGTGCCCATCAATCAGCAGATCATCTCTGCGTTGGAGAAGTGCTTAAAATTAACGCCTCCTGGCAGCAAGCTATTAGTGCCGGACAACATTCCTACCGACAAAGCTATCAACCAATTACAACAGTTTATTCTGCTCCATCGAAAGGATGTGCAAGACCCGGACTCTAACCGACCTTTGACCTTCCACGGTCTGCGACACACCTATGCTGCAGAAAAATACAGCCAGCTAATTGCTGAGGGCGTTTCGGAATTAGACGCCCACTTAACCGTATCCCGGCTGCTGGGCCACGAACGGGCAGATGTTACCAATATTTATCTGGCATCTGTCAAAAAAACCAACATGTAAGGGGGGCTGGCTTATGACGGATATCCCATACTGGGAGAAATATATGCTGACACTCCGTGAAGCCGCAGAGTATTTTCATATCGGTGAAAAGAAGTTGCGGCAGATTGTGGATGAAAATATGGATGCTGACTTTTTATTAACCAGCGGAAACCGAATCATGATAAAAAGGAAGCGTTTCGAGGAATTTTTAGATTCTTCGTCTGTAATTTAGAATTTTGTAATAGTAAACTGAGCCACCGTATGTTATAATGCATTTATCATATCGGAGCTCTCTTCTTTGAAAGGAGAGTTTATATGAGTGAAAAGCGGCGGGATAACCGCAACCGCATTTTACACGTCGGAGAGAGCCAACGCCAAGACGGCAGATATGCTTACAAGTACAAAGACCTGAATGGCGATATCAAATTCGTTTACAGTTGGCGCTTGGACAAAAATGATCGCACACCACCCGGCAGAGCGAGGGACCTCTCTCTGCGGGAAAAGGAACGGCAGATACAGCAAGATCTGTTTAACAAGATCGTCCCCAACGGCGGAGAACTGACAGTATTGGAGCTGGTAGAAAAATACTTGTCTCTGAAAGTCAATGTCCGCCATAACACCTTGGCAAATTACAACTTCGTTCGGAACATTCTCAAGAAAGAAGATTTCGGCAAGCTGCGGATCGACAAGGTGAAACAGTCCGATGCCAAAGGCTGGCTGATCAAAATGCAGAAGTTGGATGGTCGGGGATACAGCACCATACATTCTGTTCGCGGTGTGGTCCGCCCTGCATTCGAGATGGCACTGCAAGATGATTTGATTCGCAAGAATCCCTTTGGATTTGAACTGGCAGAGGTTGTCATCAATGACAGTATCACAAGGGAAGCCATCACACGAGCCCAGGAAAGAGCATTCCTCGAGTTCATCAAAAAGGACGAGCATTACAGCAAGTACTACGATGGCATCTTCATTCTGTTCAACACCGGACTTCGTGTGTCTGAGTTCTGCGGATTGACTTTCTCTGATATCGATTTCAAGAACAAGCGAATCCGGGTAGACCATCAGCTGCAGCGCACCCGGGAAATGGAGTATGTTATCGAGGATACCAAGACCAAGAGCGGCGAACGGTTCGTCCCTATGAGCAACGAGGTTATGGCGTGCTTCCGCAGAGTTATGAATAATCGGAAAAAGCCTGCCAAAGAGCCTATGATTGACGGACACACCGGTTTCCTGTTCCTGGACAAGAACGATATGCCAATGGTATGCCTTCACTGGGAACATTACTTTAAGCATATCCGCAACAAGTATAATAGCATCTACAGAATACAGCTTCCCAAAATCACACCCCATGTGTGCAGGCATACTTTCTGCACCAATATGGCAAAAAGCGGTATGAACCCGAAAACCTTGCAGTACATTATGGGACATGCCGATATCAGCATCACGCTGAACACATACACCCATGTCAAATTTGATGATGCAAAGGCAGAGTTCGACCGGGTGATGGAAGCTTAAAAGACATACAAAAATGTGTTTGTCTGCTATAAGTAGTAAACCCGGTAGTAAACGGTGTCTATTTACTACCAAATTTACTACTTTTGCAGACCACAATACGCCACGAAAAGCAACATTAGAAAACGATCTGCCAAAACGGCAGAATAGGGAAAAAGCCATATATATCAAGGCAAATCGTGGTTTATCGAGGAGGATCTTAGCAATGATAAAAGTATTATTCGTCTGCCACGGGAACATTTGCCGCAGTCCAATGGCGGAATTTGTAATGAAAGATATGGTGAAAAAGGCCGGGGTGGCGGATCGATTTGAGATCGCCTCGGTGGCGGTGAGCCGGGAAGAACTGGGCAATCCCGTATATCCACCTGCCCGTCGGGAGCTGAACCGACACGGCATCGCCTGCGACGGTCATCATGCCCGGCAGATCTCCAAGGCAGACTGCGATCGATACGATCATATTTTATATATGGATAGCTCCAACGCCCGGTATTTGCAGCGGCTGTTTCCGGGAGAGACCAAGTTCCGGCCCTTCCTTGACCGGGATGTTGCCGACCCCTGGTACAGCGGCGATTTTACCCAGACCTGGGCGGATATTTGCGAAGGCTGTGAAAAGCTGATGAGGGAACTGATATGATGGACAAGCAGAAATTGGAAGAGGCGCTTTCCCAGCTGCCTCTGTATGTATATGTGGATGTTGATCCCAAGTCTCTAGAGTTTTCAGAGCGCATACGACACATTTGCAAGACCGAATGTCCCATGTACGGAAAAAGCTGGGCATGCCCTCCCGGTGTGGGTGAGGTGGACGATTGCAAGAAAAAGTGCCTGAGCTTCAGCAAATGCCTTATGATCGGCACGATTACGGAAGTGGCGGATATTACGGATATCGAGGAGACCCTTCGCACCCGTCCGGAGCATGAGAGAATTACCAACCAAGTTCGGGATCTGATGCGGGAACAGGGCGTGAACACCTATATTTTGTCCACAGAGGCTTGCGCGGTCTGTGACCGGTGCGCCATTTTGGACGGTCTACCCTGCCGGATGCCGGGAAGAATGCACCCCTGTGTGGAGAGCCACGGCATCGTTCTGACCAAGACCTTAGAGGAAAATGGGCTGGAATTTCAATACGGCAGCAACATGATCACCTGGTATTCTCTGTTGTTTTACAATGATTGATAGAGAAAGAGGTGTTCCTTATGAATTTGGAACAGTTACTCTCCTGCGCCTTGGACATCGGTGAGCAGATGCTTATCAGCGGCGCAGAGATCAGCCGGGTGGAAACATCCATTCAACTGATCTGTAAGGCTTACGGCTGTCGCCGGACAGACGTGTTCACCATTACCTCCAGCATTGTCCTGTCTGTGGAAGATGCGGAAGGGCATCATGCTACCCAAACCCGACGCATCATCGGCGCCAACACAAACCTGACCCGGGTACATATGCTAAACGACCTGTCCCGGCGGATCTGCCGGGAGACTCCGGACTATGAATATGTCCAGCAGGAGATCGATTCTATATGCCGGCAGAAGCCGTTTCCTTTGTGGTTCCAGGCCTTGGCCAGCGCCTTGATCGGCTTTTCCTTCGCTATTTTCTTTGGCGGAAGTTTTGTTGACGGTCTGGTGGCAGGTGTCCTTGGCTGCGGGCTGCGGTATGCTACATGGACTTTGCAAAAAGCGGGCATGAACCAGATCTTTACTAATGTGGTTGCCTCTTTCTGCCTGTGCTTTATCTTGATCTGGCTGACACGGAGAGGAATCGGAGAGGACGCCAACAAAATCATTATCGGCAACATCATGCTCCTGATCCCCGGCATTGCCCTGACCAATTCCCTGCGAGATATGATCAGCGGTGATATTATGTCCGGTATGCTTCGGTTTTTTGATGCGGTGCTGGTTGCGGCAGCCATTGCGGCGGGCTATATTCTGGCAGCCCATCTTTTGAGAGGTGGCGTATGAATCTGCAGGATGTGATTCAGGTTTTAATGGGTGGCCTGGGAACAATAGGCTTCAGCCTGCTCTTTAATGTCCGGGGCAGAAAACTGTTTTTTGCCACATTAGGCGGACTGCTCTCCTGGGCAGCATTTTTGCTTCTGGAAAACTGGTTCGCCAGTGAGGCGCTGCGGTATTTTCTCTCTACGGCTGCCATTACCGCATACTGTGAAGTGCTTGCCCGGGTGGAAAAAACACCGACTACCACTTTCCTGGTGCCGGTGGTGATCCCGCTGATTCCCGGAAGCGCTCTGTATTATACCATGAACTATGCCCTGAAAGAGGAGTGGAGAGCATTCGCTACCCAGGCGTTTTACACCCTGGAACTGGCGCTGGCGCTGGCAGTTGGAATCATTGCCATGACTACCTTGGTGCGGCTGATAACAGTAATCCGCAAGACCCTCCAGAAGCAAGCGGCGATCCATTTCCATCACAGCATATAAAAAGCGGTCTTTGACCGCTTTTTTCTTGTTTTATAGGGGTTGCTTTTTCTTCCGTTAAATGGCAATCTATAAGCGTCTAAAGACACAACCACGATTGAGAAAGGGAAGGAACACGCTATGTATATTTACAGCAACGTGACCGCAGGTCTTCTGTACGTAGAGACCGATGCACCGATCAACAACTACAAAGTAACCGACACCCAGGGCAATGTCGTTGACTGCCCGAAAATGAGCTGCAAGAAGAAGGGCGATGGCTACATCACTACTCTGGATGCAGAGAATCTGGAGCTGTGGTCTGACAACCATCCTATTCTGTACAACCTGGAGGCAGACGGCGAGACTGTCCGTTTCGGTCATACCGCGATCCGCACTCTCCAGCAGAAGATGGTTCTTCTCAACGAGAAGCCCATCTACCTCCGTGGCTACATCCGCGGCATCGTTGCTCACGATCATCCCAACATGACCGGCGGCACTGACTATGAGGCTGCTGTCAAGAATATCAAGCAGGCGAAGAAGTATGGCTTCAACATCGTCCGCTTCCACTCCACCATTCCCTCCGACGACTTCCTCCGGGCAGCCGACGAGCTGGGCATGCTGGTCCATTTGGAAACCGGCTTTACATATGAATGGATCTATCACCCTGTTACCAACACCCCCATGAAGAAGGTGGTTAAGAGCTTCGGTGAGGGTCTGTGGGAGGAAACTGTTCTCCGCCTGCGGAATCACCCCTCTGTGGCAATTTTTTGCATTGGTAACGAGATGCACCACTCCGCTCAGTATCCCGAGGTTGCCAAGATGGTCGATCAGGCCCGTGAGCTGGCACCCACCAAGCTGATCCTGGACAACTGCGGCTGGGGCGAGTATGACCGCAGCACTGTAGATATCTTCATTCAGCACATGGGCTACTTCCTGCCCTACGCACACCATGCGGATATGTTCGATGTAGACACCCCCTGGAGATGGGAGGGCTCTGCTTATCAGGTACCTCTGCTGTTGCAGTCCGAGGTGGACGGCAACAAGACGGAGATCTACCGTCACTGCGAGCCTCTGAAGCCCGCTCTGTCCCATGAGGCTATGCACTATATTGACATTCCCGACTATGCCGCTTTGGAGAAGAAGTTTGACGACTTCTGCGAGAAGGTCGGTCCTGAGTATCTGGAAAAGCACGGCATCAAGAAGCCTAAGTACTTTGCCGGTCTGCGTAAGCTGATCGAGCAGAGAGGCATCGCTGACATTATGCCTGATTACATCGCCGCTACACGGAAGATGAAGCTGACCTGCTATAAGATCTTCCTGGAAAAGCTCCGCCTTTCCTACCTGTGCGGCCACGAAATGCTCCAGTTCTCCGACTGCTTCAAGTATGAGAACAAAAACGGCGTGGTTGACTTCTTTGATGACGACAAGGGTATCGATCCCGAGTGGATGCGCAGCATCAACGGTGAGATCGTTCTGGTTGCAGACATTAAGGAGGAACGGATCTACGAGGATGAGACCATCGAAGCAGAGCTTTATATCTCCAACTTCCTGGAGGACTTCCAGATCAACGGTGTGTTCGAGGTCGCTCTGGACGGCGAGCGTATTTACGCCGGCGAGAACTTCGAGTTGGCAGGCGGTCTGCAGAGACTGGCTGCTCTAAAGATCCAACCTAAGCTTACCGGCAAGCCCCAGTTCCGTACTCTGGCTGCCCGGTTCGTTTCCGGCGACCGTGTGGTCAAGAACAGCTGGAAGATCTGGACTTATCCCCGTGTCCGTCCCAACACTGTTCCTGAAATGGACCTGCAGGTTCTCACAGCTCTGGAAGAGTATTTGGGCAAGGGCGAGAAGAAGTCCGATCTGTTTGTTACCGACGCGTTCACCCAGAAGGTATTTGATAAGCTGGCAGAGGGTAAGACCACTGTGCTGCTGTATGAGTACAAGGCTGCACGGAATACCTGGGATGTCCAGGGCGCTAAGGATCTGTTCAAGCCCTGTATCTGGGACCGTGGTAGCGGCTTGGGCGGCATCATTCCCAACAAGGCTTTGGAAGAAGCTCTGGGCGATGACCGCTACTATGACCGCAACGTCCAGCCTCTGCTGTGCGGCGAACTGGATAAGGAAACCGCAGAAGCAGCTTCTGTTGTAGGCGCTGAGGTTGGCGTTGAGCGCAATATTTACAGCTACAAGGTCAATCTGGACAACTGGCCCTGCAAGGTTACTGAGCATGATATGGGTATTGATAAGCCTGTCCGTGACCGTTACAGAGTTTCCCGCTCCGGCGTTAAGGACTTCGTTCCCGAGGATACCCTTCGTCGGTTCACCCACTTGTTCTCCGTGAAGGTTGGCGAGGGCACACTGATCGTATGTACCTACAACCTGACAAGACCCGAGAATCCTGTTGTCTCCAACTTCCTGGAGCTGCTCTTTGACCGGACCGAGGTTTTGAATACCGACAGCGCCATTAGCGCCGAGGAATTCAAGGCTTGGCTGGAGAAGGTCAATGCAGAAGGCTTCCGTGAAGAGGACCACATGAACACCAGCTGGCAGAGCGACTTCCTGGCGGTTGAAAAGACCCTGTTCTGGGAAGACCTGAACATGAACCTGGCTGCAATTAAGTAAGCAATAAAAAAGAATGAACCCCGGTTTCCGTTTGGAAACCGGGGTTTTCATATCATTGTCGGATAAGGCACACGATGGATTCCACATGGGCGCATCTTGGGAACAGGTCGGCAGCCATGGCGTTTTTGACTTTGTAGCCTCGTTCTTTTAAAAGTGCCACATCCCGGGCCAAAGTTGCCGGGTCGCAGGAGACATAGACGATCCGCCGGGGAGACATACGGGCGAGGGCTTCAATGGTGTCCGCGTTCAGTCCTTTCCGGGGCGGGTCGACCACTGCCACATCTGCCCGGATGCCTTTGGCTTCCAGTTCCAATGCCGCCTTACCCGCATCGCCGCAGAAAAACTCTGCATTTTCGATGTTGTTCCGGGCGGCATTTTCCCTTGCGTCCTGCACCGCTTGTTCGATGACTTCCACACCAATGACCTTACCGGCGGCTTTTGCCATGGCAAGGGTAATCGTTCCCACGCCGCAGTACAGGTCGAGAACGGTGTCGTTTTTGGTGATCTCTGCCTGGGAAATGGCGGCTTCATACAGCCTTTGTGCCTGATGGTGATTGACCTGGTAGAAAGACCGGGGAGACAGGCGGAAGGTCAGACCGCACAGGGTATCCTCAATATATCCCGGCCCGCAAAGGGTGATAAATTCATCCCCCAAAATGGCGTTGCCCGGTTTGGTGTTTACGGAAAGCACCAGGGAGGTAAAACCGGGAACAGACTGCAACCGCGTTATCAGATCTTCGGTATGGGGCAGCTTTTTTCCGTTGATCACTAAGCACACCAGCACCTGTCCGGAAACAGCGCCCCGGCGGACATAGATATGCCGCAGCAACCCCTTTTGGGTCAGCTCGTCATAGGCAGTGATCCGATAATGGTTTACATAATCTATAACGATCTTCTTTACCCGGTCAGTTTCCTCAGGCAGGATCAGGCAGCGGTCGTTTTCTACCACCCGGTGAGTGCCTGCCCGGAAAAATCCGGCAAAGGCTCTGCTCTTCTGGCTGGACACCGGATATTGTGCCTTGTTCCGGTAGCCATAGCAGGTGGGGGCAGACAGCAGGGGTACTTCATCAAGATTCTCTCCGCCGATGCGGTTTAATGCCTGCCGTACCCGGTCCGCTTTCAGACGACATTCTTCGTCATAGTCCATATGCCAGAAATCACAGCCGCCGCAAAGCTTTGCCACGGGACATTCCCGGTTGATCCGGTGAGGGGATTTTTCGACAATTTCGGTAATTTTGCCGGCTGCCCAGGTCTTGCCTGCCTTTTCGATGCGAATACGGCAGGTTTCTCCGGCAATGGCGTTGGGCACAAACACGGCGCAGCCTTCAATTTTGGCAACGCCTTGTCCCTCGGCGGTATAATCGCAGATCACCGCCTCGTAAATCTTGTTCTTTTCCAGCATCAGAGGATGTTCTCCATTCCGATTTTCTGGGGCTTCAAGCCCAGGCTCTCATAAAATTTCATGGCAGATTCGTTACAAGTCCATACATTCAGGGTCACATTGTAGCATTTCCGCATTTTTGCGTATTTGCATGCCGATTCATACAGCTTTGTGCCCACTTTTTTACCACGGATGTTTTCGTCTACACACAGATCGTCAATATATAAGGTGGTGTGGTCGGCGATCACCGGATCTTGGAAATAGGTTTTCACTGCGCAGAAACAGTAACCCAGCACAGCGTCTTCTTCTACCGCCACAAAGATAGGGGTGGTAGCGCTGTCCAGCATGGCGATGACCTGAGATGCGCTGTATTTCTGGGCGTTGGTGCGGAAAATATCCGGTCTGCCGTCGTGGTGGACTTTGCCCACCTGCCGCAGCAAAGAGAGGATACCGGGAACATCTTTCGGCTGAGCAAAACGAATTTCCATAAAATCGCCTCCGGGAGTAATTTTTCTTATCATAACACAAAAAACGGTGGCGGTAAAGGGCAGAAAAGATTTGTCCTGGGGCTAAAGTTATTAAATTTAGAGTGTCATTGCGAGCATCGCAGATGCGCGGCAATCCGTAATGCCCATAAGAAGACGGATTCTCACGCCTGCTACGCAGGCTCAGAATGACACAGTTCTTTGACATTTATGCGTAAAAAGGACCTTCCGAAGAAGGTCCTTTTTGTGGATAAGTATAATTACATGTCGAAGGGTTCCATACCCAGAACAGGGTGGCCAACCTCGGACAGGTAGCCCAGCAGCTGCTCGGGATCTTCGGTGCAGACGGTTTCGTCTGCAATCATGTCGGTGAAGTTTTCAACACCGTACATCTCCAGAGCAGTAGCATCCAGACGCTCACGCATCTGATCCTTCAGCATCTTGGGCATCCAAACGATACGGCCGGGGCCGCCTTCAGCTGCGATGAACTTCTTGGAGGAGATGAAGTGCTTACCGTGGCCCATGAAGCCAGGAGTCTGAACACCGCCGCCGGTCATGGAAGCCATGTCGGAGAAGCTCATGCCCAGAGGAGTCATGCCGGCATGCTCACGGCAGGTGATAACAACACCCATGGAGCAGGGCTCAACACCACAGATACACTCGAAGCAACCACAGGAGGTCATGGGATCCTCAAACAGGGAGTACAGAGTGATCTTTTCAACAGCACCGTGGGAGTACTTGTTAACAGCCTCGTCCATGGAATCGTAACGACCCAAACGCTCGTCCTGACAGCCAGTCTTGAGGATGGGCTGGCAAGGACCGTGGGGATCCAGTTCCTTGGTTGCCTTAGCGTCCAACCAGGAAACAGCACCACACAGACCCAGACGCTCGGGGGTAACGATACAAACGTGGCTGGGGGAGAATGCCTGGCACATGATACAGGTGTAGAACTGCTCGACGGATTCGTCGGTCATAGAAGCCAGACGTGCGTCACGAGCATTGAAGATCTCGTTAGCCTTAGCGCGCAACTCCTTGTTCTTGTCAGCATCTACAACGATGGTGACCTGGCACTTATCAGCAACAGCCTCAAACTCGCTCATGACCTTGGCGTAGAGAACTTCGCCCAGATGACGGAACTTGAAGCCGGCCTCGAAGTCAGCCTTGCTGATACGGACACGGATCATATCACGCTGGCCGGTGTGCATAACACCTTCGATGCAGTTGAGCCATGCATGGATCTTACGCTCCATAACAGCCTCGAAGTCTGCCTGCATAGCCTTGCCGGCAACATCGATGGTATAGGACAGAGAAATCTTGGAACCAACGGGGATCTCGTCGATCTCAGGTCCAATGACCACGATCTTGTGATCCTCGACTTCCTGGATGGTCTTGGTCTGAACCAGCTCGAAGCAGTCCACACGGGAGCCATCCACTTCCACCTGCATGTCACCCTTGCGGATGATCTCGCCTTCGAAGGCGGTAGCGTAGGAAACAGGAATGTCGGTGTTGGTGATTTTCAGCTTGATGTCGCGAGCTTCCAGAGAAGTAGCATTCCACTTCTCGGTATCCAGCTGCTGAATCAGGCTCTTGGGAACACGGAACATGTTCTCGGTTTCGTTGGAAATAACGGGGAAGCCCAGCTGGATTGCGCCAGCGCCGTAAGAAACGATCTCATCGGACAGGGGCTTGTAAGCATTGACGAATGCACGAACACGATCCATGGTGTACTTGTACAGAGCGTCGGTGTCGCCGGGGGTGATGTTGCCGAAAATCAGGGCAGCACGCAGAGCGACGGAAACAACATGGATAACGGACTGCATCTCGTAGCCCAGGGGGCAAACACGAACGCCTTCGCCGGTCTTCATGCCAGCGTCAGCCAGGTGCTTGATGCCCTCGCCGGTAACGGTAACCAGCAGGCCCTGAGCCTGGTAGGACTTAGCCAAAGCCACAGTGTCCTCGGGCTTGTCGGCGCCGCCGATAATAACAGCAACACCGGGGATGTCGCCGGTAACCAGAGGCAGACCCAGGTTACGGACGAACGCATCGGTCAGGAAGCCCATCTCGGGCTCGGCATAGGGTTCAGCACCGCCGATGTACTTCAGAACTTCCAAAAATTCTGCGCACAGAGCGGAAGCAACACCGCTGTCAAAAGCATCCTGCAGACGGGGGGCACGGGTCATCATGGGCTTAACATCATTTTCCAGAGCAGCCTTCAACTCGCCCAGGTTGTTGATCTTTTTGCCGGTGATGGAGTAGTAGCAGGGCAGGTTATAAGCGGTTGCGGGGAAAGCGACGGGTTCAGCCTCGCCGTACTGGGCAATGGCTGCGTCGATAGCGGCTACGGTACGCGCATAGTTGTAATCGTTACCGCCGAAAACTCTATCAAAAAGTGTCAACTTCGTATCCTCCTCAAATATTATTCGCGATCCAAAATCGCTTTAATTTTGCGAATTTCTTCGATTGCCGTGGGACTGAAATCGTAGGGCGATTTTCCCTGACGGTCTGCGTCGATGATATCGGGGTTGTAGTGGATGAAGCCCAGAAGATCTTCTGCGGGAATAGCACTGCGGATAAACTCCTCATCGCCCTCGTCCCGGATCTTGTTGGCAACCACACGAACCTGCTTGATCCCCAGATCATTTGCCAGCCGCTTTACATTGCGGTAGGTCTGAACAGATCGGGCGCCGGGTTCAATGACCACGATGAACTGATCCATATTGGCTGCCGTTCCCCGGCCCAGATGCTCCAGACCTGCTTCCATATCCATAATGACCACATCGTCTTTGCGATAGGTCATGGCGGAGAGGACAGATTTCAGCATCACATGCTCGGGACAGACACAGCCGCTGCCGCCCAAGTCCACAGTGCCCATAACAAGAAGCTTTACGCCGTTCACCGTTTTGGCAAATTTCTCGGGGATATCCGCCACATAGGGATTCAGCTTGTAAAACTTGTTGTCGTCGCTGGCACCGGTGCGTTCCTTTGCCAGGTCGCGCATTTTGGAAATGGGGATGATCTGGTCTACTTCCTCTTGGCTTAAGCCAAGCGCCAGTCCCAGATTGGCGTCGGGATCCACATCAGCGGCAAGCACCGTCCGGCCTTCGTCGGCATAGAGCCTTGCCAGGGTGGAGGACAGGGTGGTTTTACCCACACCGCCCTTACCGGTAATCGCTACTTTCATATCTTAGATACCCAGAGCAGCTCTCTTAGCCTCAATGCAAGCGATCATCTTGTCGCCCAGAGCAACGATGTCGGTATCCACAACGAACTTAGCCTCAACCCACTTGTTGACGCCGTTCTCGCCCTGGAGCAGCTCGGTGACTTCGGTAGAACCCTTGGAGTAGGGATCCACGCCCAGGAAGGTCTCGATACCGGTAGCCACAACATAGTTACCGATGGAAACGGCCTTCTCGGACATCCATTCAGGAGCGCAGCCGACAACGGGAACCTGAGAAATGTTGATGCCCCAGTCCTTGGCGATATCAGAAGCCAGAACCATCATACGGGAGATATCAACACAGGAGCCCATGTGCAGCACGGGAGGAATGCCTGCCAGCTCGCAGACACGCTTCAGACCGGCACCGCAGTATTCCTTCGCCTTCTCGGGATCCATCAGGCCTGCCTTGGCAGCAGCCTGTGCGGAACAACCGGTAACGATCAGAATGATGTCGTTCTCCAACAGCTTCTTCATCAGACCAATGTGAGCGGAGTCGGGACGAACCTTGGGGTTGTTACAGCCGACCATAGCCACAGCACCACGGAGGACACCGGAGTGGACACACTCGATCAGAGGCTTGGTAGTGCCGAACTCGTCGACCTGGGAGTTAGCAACACCGTCGAGGACCGTCTTGATGGCCTCAACAGAGTAGCCCACACGGGCCTTCTGCTTCTGGTTGGGGATGTTCACCAGCTCCTGGTTACGGTTCTGGAAGTTTTCAATAGCCATCTTCACGATCGCCTTAGCGTTCTCACCGGCGGTCTCAGCATGGAACTGAATAAACTCGGAGTCCGGCATACGGGCGCTGGGAGAGGTGGTGATAAACTTGGTGTGGAAGCACTTGGACAGGGGGCCCAGTGCGGGGAAGATACACTGAACGTCAACGACGATGGCTTCGCAAGCACCGGTAAGTACAACATTTTCCTGGTTCAGGAAGTTACCTGCCATGGGGATGCCGTGACGCATGGTGACTTCGTTGGAAGTACAGCAGACACCGGAAACGGTGATGCCCTTAGCGCCCAGGCTCTTGGCGTATGCGATCATCTCGGGATCGTTAGCGTAGTAAACGATCATCTCAGACAGGGAGGGATCGTGGCCGTGAACAACGATGTTCACGTTGTCCTTCTCCATAACGCCGATGTTTGCCTCGGTGCCAATGGGCTTGGGAGTACCGAACATAACGTCGGAGAACTCGGTGCCCATCATGGAGCCGCCCCAGCCGTCGGACAGGCCGGCGCGGAGGGACTGACGGATCAGCGCCTCAGGCAGGGAAGAACAACCCATGTGGGTCATGTGCATAGCGGTAGCGATCTCCCGGTCGATGGCACGGGGCATGATCTCTGCCTTGCGCCACAGCTCCTTGGTGTGCTCGGGAGCGCGCTGTGCAAACTTCTGCTCACCGAAGGGGAAGCCGTACTCCAGCAGGCCGATCTCAGCCATTTCGTGAGCCAGAGCATAAATGTCCTTACCCTCGGTCTCAACACCCCATTCCTTAGCGATGCGGATCAGCTTATCAGGATCCTTGACCTGATAGTTGCCGCCTTCCTTGGTCTGGTGCAGGGTGTGCATGATTTCACGACCGTGGTCGGAGTGTGCTGCAGTACCGCCGACGGTAAAACGCAGATAGTTACGGGCGACGATGCCATGAACATCGCAGCCGCAGATGCCACGGGGTGCCTTAGGGGTGATACGGCAGGGACCCATGGAACAGATCCGGCAGCAGGTACCTGCTTCGCCGTAGCCACAGTGGGGGGTCTGGTTCTTGACACGCTGCTGCCAGGTGTCAGCCCCAACCTTCTGCGCAGTTTCCAGCAGAGAGTTGGTGGCGGCTTCCATTTCCTCAACGGTGGTTGTAAAAGCCCAATCCTTCAATCTAGTTTCCTCCTAAAAAGAATATTCCTCCGTTTCACTAAAGGGCGAAACGGGCGCATAGTGAATCAGTATTATTGTACTCATTTATATATGAAAAGTCAATGCACATTTATCCACAATTCGACCCGAATTTTGTATCCCCCGGAGGGGGATTTTCGTGCACATTATAAAAATAAAGAATGAAGACCGTGTTTTTCACGGTCTTCCGGAAAAATACAGGTCAATAAAGTCGCCAATGCAAGCAACTCACACTCTTCTTCGTATACAGATACGGTAGAGTGTGAGTTGTGAAGCAAGTCAAAATTTCTTGCGCAGCAGGCTTTGCGACTTTATGTTAGGAAACGGATCGCCACACCGGTGTGCGCACCGGTTCGCAATGATACTAAGTTTTCTGCGTTCGATAATAATTTTGACGATTGGCGACTTTTGTGACCTGTTATAAAAGCATTAAAACAAGGGGGAAGATTACAGCAGTGAACAGACCGGCAACTGCCAGAGAAAGACTGCTCACCGCGCCTTGCAGAGCGCCGATCTCCGTGGCGGTATATGTACCGATGGCGTGGGCGGAAGTGCCGAAGGCCACGCCCTGAGAGATGGGATCGTCCAGTCGGAGCAGCCTGCACATAGGCTTGCCTGCAAGGGCGCCCAGAATGCCGGTGATAAAAATGGCAAGGGAGGTCAGGGCAGGGATGCCGCCGCTTTCCTCAGAAACCACCAGACCGATGGCGGTGGTGATGGACTTAGGAAGCAGGGATATGGTGATGGTGTCCTCCAGTCCCAGAAGCATGCTTGCCCCAAGAATAAACAGCAGCGCGGTGGACGCTCCGGTGATAACCCCGGTGAGAATGGCAGGCAGATTCTTTTTCAGAACCTTGATCTGGCTGTACATGGGAACTGCCAGCGCTACGGTGGCGGGGGTCATCAGCCAGGAGATCCAGGATGTGCCCTTTAAATAGGTGTCGGTGGGGAAGCCGGTGAGGGCAAGAAAGGCGATGACCAGGATCACGGCGATGAGAATGGCGTTGCACAGGGGGTTATCCCACTTTTTCCGGCACCACAGACCGATCCAGTATGCCCCCAAGGTCAAAAACAGAGGAAAAAGGGAGATATTTGCCAAAAACTCAAGCATCTTTCTTCTCCCCCTTTCTTACCAGAAACCGGGTCACAAGACCGGCTACGGCAAAGATCACAAAAGTGGAAACCACAACGATGGCGACGATACTCAGAAGATCGGGGGCGATCAGGTCAAAGTGGGCAAGGATGTTGGCGGCGGGGGCAATGAACAGCACCGGCATGACGGAAATCAGCCAATCTGCCGCTACGGCCACCTTTTCCTGCTTCAAAAGACCGGTGCATAGTGCCAGAAACAGCAAGACCATGCCGTAAATAGATGCAGGAATGGGCAGGGGGATCAGCGCCTGCAAAAGCTCTCCCAACAGGGAAAAAGCCAAAATGATCACAAACTGGGGAAAGTATTTCAAAAATTTCGCCTCGCCATCGAAAAAGTATTACAGTTCGTATTGTATCATATTTTGAAAATATACGCAAGTGCGGCAGATTTACCGCTATGTAAAATAATTTTCGACTTTTTGTCCCCCTTTTTGCTTGATAGTTGTTGTATATATAGGGTATTGGAAAAATCAGACCGATACTCAACAAATGAAAGGAGAAATCGCTATGAAAATCACACGAAGAATCATTGCTACATTGCAGGTGTTATTGCTTTTTGCTGGCCTGATATTTTCGGTCAGCGCCGCCGGAGAGGTAACGCCCCGGTATAATAACACCTTGTCTGCGACAACAACAGCGGCTGTCTCTGGTAGCGGACTGCTGACGATCAACAATCAATACCTTGGTTTTAAAGGAGAGACGACAAAAGCTGTAATCACGACATATGTAGAAAAGAAATTTTTGGGTCTGTTCTGGACAAGGGTAGATATCGGTACGGCCAATGACGAGTGGGTAGATACGATATATAACTATACATATAACGGAAATCACAGCTTCCAATTGACTTCTACGGGAACATACAGAATTACAGCAAAGTATGTGATTTCCGGTATCGGAGGCGCAGCAGACGAAATTACAAAAACAGTTGAAGTGAAATACTAAAGCAAAGACTGCTGTCCTGCAACTCGCGGGACAGCAGTCTTTTTATATGATTATTTGACTCCCTGTACGATCTCAAGCATAGCATTCGGATCAATTTGTCCATAGTGGACCAGTGTAAAATAATAGGAATCGTAGGCCCATGACACAAGAACAAGGTCCTCTGCCTCGTAAATAAGTACAGGTATTTCGCCAACAGAGGTGTTTGTGACAGTACCGCGCTCGTTGTCTATAGATGTGTCTATGGCTGCGGTAATTGTTTGGTCCAACATTAACAGATTGCCGTCAGGATCTTTATATGTTGTCATGATGCTTGTTATGGTGCTTTGTTTGTCGACAAGGGAAAATCCACTAGGGATGTGGGTTAGTGCATATTCGCGTTCAATCGTTTCGGAGGTGTCTCCCACAAAGGAAAGATCAATGTATTTTTCATAAATCTCCGTAAAGAACGTAATTACAGGCTCACGGATCGCCTTTACACTCATGGCCGATGAAAGCAGAGCCAAAACAATAAGAGCGATTACGGCTGCCCGCTTTGCGGCGGTGTTTACCCAGTTCCAGCAGATGCGCTCAGTGGAGCGGACCAGCTTGTCCATTCGCTTTTCAAAGCGGTCAGAAAAAACGAGACGGATGCAATTTTCATCTGTAGGAACATCACAAAATTCCGCGGTTATTAAGTTGCGAAAAGCCTCTTGAAATTCGGCCTTAGTCATGGACACACAATTCATCCCCTTTCTGTTCAAGCTTTTGTAGCAACAGTCCTCTTCCTCGGGAAACCTGCTTTTTTACGGTGTTTGTCTTTTGGTCCGTAAGTGCGGCGATTTCTGAGACAGAGAGCTCAAGGCAATAACGGTAGTACAATGCATCCCGATATGTATCCGGTAAGGTTTTTAAGACATCGATTACCTGCTCTGCCATATAGCGGGCATATAACTGCTCTAAAAAATCATTATCAGACAGTTTCGGTGCGAAGGAGATCTTTTGGGATACATATTTCGCAAGATAGCGGTCCTCCCGAGTACGCTGTTGCTGCATGTTCAAGCAAGTGTTCTTTGTTGCTTTCAGCAGATAATTGCGCAAATCGTCTTTGTTTTTAATTTTGCGCAGGATCGGCATTAATTTTGTTGCCACGCGGCAGAAGACTTCGTGCACAGCGTCTTCCGCGTCATTGGGGTTCTTGACGATCGACAGGGCAAGGTAGTACATCTGGTTTCTGTACGCCTTGTAGATTTCTGCGAACTTAAGTTTATCGACTTCTTCTTCAATCTGGGTGATATAAAATGCAAGCATTGTAGTTCCTCCTGCTGTACCCCATATATACAACAAATAAAAACCTGTAATGGGGACAGCATTATTTGTATTTCGTCAAGGAAAATATTACCACAAATTTTAGGAAAAGAAAATGTAAAATATTTTATTGATTTTTGTCTCTTTTTTTGCGGCGTTGTTTGTTGTATATAGTGAAGGGCAATCAAAAGCCCTGTTCAAAAGAGAGGAGGGACGCTTATGCGGACACAGGCAAGCAATAAAGCCCACGCGATCCGCGGGGTCAGGAAGCATTAATTTTTACTGTTATGAACCCCCTTGCGGCGCGTGGGACATACAAGATGCCACACAAGACAACAAAGGAGGATACTTATGCAAAAAATCAACAGAAAATGGATCGCCATACTGCTGGTCATATCATTGCTCACTTCTTTCCCGGTGTATGCAGCAGACGCGGATACAGAGATTCCCGTTGAAACGGAAGCGGTAAGAGTGTCGGAGGTGGAGTCCCTGCGGGAGACCAATTCCGAAACCTACCTTATGAGCGACGGGACTTATCAGTGCGTCGTTTATGCCGAGGATAAATATTACTTGGACAGTAACGATACCTTGCAGCGTATTGATAACACGATCGTTTTGGAGACAGCTTCTGCCGAAGCATCCCTGAATGCCGCGTCGGTCGCCCGGTACAAAAACACAGCCAATGCTTTTGATGTGCGTTTTTCCGGCAGCGGCGTGCCGGAGATCAGTATGGCAAAGGATGGCGGCAGTGTTACCTTCTCTCCGCTGACAGCGGCAAAAGGAAATACTCTTCAAATGAATGCGGCGGCAACGCCTATCACCGTGGGAGCGGTCAATGACTGCGCGGCACTGGGTCAGCTGACCCCTACCGGAAGCAATACGGTCACCTATAAAAACGCATTTGCCAATACAGATTTGGTATATGTACTTGAGAACGGAGCGCTAAAGGAGTATATTATTCTTAGAAACAGCAACGCAGCCGGTGAGTTTAGCTTTTTATTTACCTTAGACGGTTTGACGCTGGAAACGGTGGACGACAACGCGTATCTGACCGACAGTGACGGAAACGCCGTTTTTGCCCTCAGCGACCTGTTTGCCATCGATGCCAACGGTGTTCTTACAGAGGCGCTGAGCTACAGCTTTACCCCGGTCAAGGGCGATGATCAGATCATTGTTACGGTGACCCTGGACGAAAGCTATCTGCAGGCGGCAGACCGAACATTCCCGGTGATCATTGACCCGTCTATTACCATCAGTTCTGTGCAAACCGCAGACGCTTGCGTTTGTAGTTACTATCCCAATACCAATTATAAAACGGCTTATCAACTCCGTACAGGCAAAGACACGGACTACGGGATTAGAAGAAGCTATATTAAATTTACATTACCAGAGTCGGTTCTAACATCAAAGCTAATAACAGCAACACTAAATATCGAAAAAGTATCGGGTGTTGCGCCCACAATTAGGGCCTACATGGTTACGGGGGCGTGGGATTCCGGTACGATTACATGGAACAATCAACCTTGGTATGCGTCTACATATTACTCAACTCAGGCTGGACTTCAAAGTAATGGGACATGGTATAACATGTATGTTACGAGTATAGTTAACGAATGGATTTTGGGAAGGAGAGCGAACTACGGTTTTGCGATCATTGACTCTAATGAAAGCAATACGGATCATTGGACGACTTTCTACAGTTCCGATGCTAGTTCACCACACA
This sequence comes from Faecousia sp., assembly GCA_045595075.1. Taxonomy (GTDB): domain Bacteria; phylum Bacillota; class Clostridia; order Oscillospirales; family Oscillospiraceae; genus Faecousia. Next base: position 1,913 of record JAZNZT010000007.1, on the reverse strand, counting down.
AACCGGAGTTGATTATTAATTATGAGATTCGGGATGCGGCATTGTTGGCATACAATGAATATGTTTCTGTAGATCCTGAGGAAAATCGCAATTATTACTTTGAACTTACGGAACCTTATTTGGAGGAATATAAAGCAGGGAATGTATATACCCAATATTACACCTCTATAAATAAGGACAATATGATTTCCAGAATGATGTCGTCGTCTTTCCTTGCTGTCCACACACATGGGAAACAAAATGGGATTTTAATAGCAGAAAATACATATTTAACATCTGCTGACTTGGTTAACGCTAATTTGAGCAGGGTTGAGTGTGTTTTGCTGTTAGCTTGTAAAACAGGACAGGGCGGATATTCGGCATCAAGAGTAGCTAGCAATAATCCTATCAATTTTCTCGAGAGAATAATTGTTTGCGGGGCAGAATCAGCGATAGGGTTTAATAATAACATTTATGTGAAAGATGGAAATCTTTTTGCTGAGCAGTTTGCGCGTTTAACAATGGAAGACGGTTGGCCAATTGAAGATGCGGTGTATAAGATTAACACCAATTTTTTTAGAGATCCGTTTATGCTGGAATTGGTAGAAATTGGGGGAAATAAACAATTGGTTTTGAATTAACAAAAAGCTGACAAACCGGCAAAGGAGGTTGTTTATATGAAGAAAAGAGTTGTAATCATTCTGCTGATTTGTGTTGCCTTAGGTTGTGTATTAACGGCGGGGCATTTCCTCTGGCCCCGGGAAAAGCAGGTGTATGAGCTTGGAACTAACATCACCGATTTGCCTCAGGCGGAGGAATTGGCTTGGTGGAACGGCGATTCCGACTTTCAGGATGAAACTGCCCCGAAAACAGTAACCATTATATGGCAGGGGAAAGAATACCAAGGAATCTACGAAAAATCCTCCTATCTACCCCGAATGTCTTTCTTGGTAGACGAGTATAGGGGCGATGAGATACTATCTCTCATAATAAGAAGAGAGAATGGCAGTATCGAATATTTGAGTTTAAACGACAAATCTTCCGATGCAGAGGATAACACGGCCAAGACGGATGCGGAGCGGGAGGAGATTGCCAAGGATTACGCAGGACAGTTTGTGTCCCTTGAGGACTACCGGATGGAGGTGACCGAGCTTGCCCTTGGCGGTGACAATGTGGGTGCGTATCAATACAGTTTTACCCGATATATTCACGGAAGAAAGACCACCGATTTCGTATGGGTAAGGCTGAAACCTGACGGTCAAATGATAAACATATCGGTAGGGGATACCAATGCATTTTCTAAGATAATAGTGAAATGGAAACTCAGTAGCTTTGAAGATGTTGATGTTATGGAAATGCTTAAGCAGGCGACAGAGGCTTCCGGTGTTACGGGAATAGAGCTAAGAGATGAGTGGTATGCCGTTACCCCGAAGGGAGAACCGGTTTTGTATGTGCTTGCAGAGCTGACCTGTGAGGATAAGGATAAAGACGAAACGGGGAGCCAATCAGCGGTGTTTATCATTAAGTAAAAAAGAAGCAGAGCAGTGGAAACACTGCTCTGTTGCTATTTTTATAAAAGAGGTATATAATAACAGCAAATGTCAACAAGGAGAAACCTATGATCCAAACCTTTTCGCTGTTTCCGGGGATCACCCTGCGGTGCTTTCCCGACGATCGCTTTAAGCAGGGCTGTTTGAGCCTGCATTTTATAAGACCCATGTGTCGGGAAGAGGCGGGGCTCAATGCCCTGATCCCGGCGGTGCTGCTGCGTGGCACGGAAAAGCACCCGGATATGCGGGATATTATCCTGCGGCTGGACGATCTGTACGGCGCGGCTGTGGGGGCGTCTATCCGCCGGGTAGGCGACTATCAGACAACAGGATTGTACTGCGGTTTTATTGAGGATAAATATGCTCTGGAGGGGGATTTAGTCC
>JAZNZT010000006.1:0-9836 GCA_045595075.1 Faecousia sp. | reverse complement strand
GTATGGTCTAAACTATTAATGTCTTTTTCTTTCACGATGAAGACCTCCTCATTATGGTAGTTGTGTGGTCGGCAAACCACTTCTACTATAATGGGGAGCCTTTTTCTTGTCTACTTCACTTCTCGCTAGAAGCTATTTTTTTCCCCCGGCAGAGCCGGGGGTTGCCTTTGGTCCTGCCAACAGCAAAATCACCCTGTTTGGAAACCAAAACAGGGTGATTTTTATAGCCTTCCGCTGACCTGATACATCCGGTCTGTGGATATTTTCACTGTTACATCTAAATACCGGGAGAAGATCTCCGCCAGCGCGTCCTCATGGATCAGTCCCACGCTGACCTTGCTTGCCGGGCCTTCATGGTGGTGATCGATCTGCGCCCGGCTCATGCCGTGGGCAACTGTCAGAATGCCGCCGGGGTTCAAAAGTCCCGCCAGATGCCGGATAAGCCTCTCCGGGTCGGGGAAATGGGGAAAAGCATTGTAGACCATGACCCGGTCAAACTTCCGCCCGAAATCATACATTTCCACATCAGCGCAAATCACAGGGATTCGGGGGAATTTTTCTCCGCAAATCCGGGCCATCTCCGAAGAGATGTCGATACCGGTCAGATCGGTGATCCCCCGGTCAAAATAGTCGGGAAACAGCACCCCTGTACCGCAGGCAACATCCAGAACGGACATCCCGGCTGCGATGCCGGCATTGTCCAAAATAGCGCCAATGATCTCATCAGAGCGGATCATATCCCCGTCCCACTGAGGGGCAAGCCGGTCAAAAAATGCGATCACATCCTGCTTATTCACCGATCTTCTCCTTTTGATAACGCTCCGGCAGCAGCTTTGCCCGGGTCAGCGCAAAAACCAAAGTGGGGATCAGCGCCAGCTGAATGACGATGCCAGGGATACCCGCCACCAGGGAGGTTGTCACCCAGGCAAAGGGCGCAGTGCCGGGAGAGAATATCCAGGACTTGGCAAAGCCGTAGACCACTCTGCCCAGAATCATCGCCGTCAGCAGGCTGATGTAAAGATCGGCAACCGTGCTCTTCGTCCGGACAAATTTCATCATCAGGCCACCAATACAGCCGTAAACTGCGCACTCACAGGCCATTGCTCCCGCCATTGCCGCAGGGGGCATGCCGGTGGCAACGCTGGAAAGCACAGGACCGAGAACGCCGCAGATAAGTCCCCAGGGCCAGCCGCAGACGATGCCGCACAGCATCACCGGCAGATGCATGGGCAGCAGCACCGTCCCTGCGTTGGGAACGGCATGGAGCGCCAGGGGCAGCACCACACACAGGGCGGCGCAAATGGCTGTATATACCAGTTTTTTCACATTTGACAGTTTCATATTTTCGCCTCCAGGATCGTATGTGCCCATTATAGACCCGGCTTTTTAATGCCGCAAGCCCCCCTGGGGGTTATTTTTTAAAAAAATTACAGAATCCCTATTGACAATCATTTGACCATATGATATTATCATATCACCACAATCCATGGAGGTGATATATTTGACTTGGACAGTACCCGGAACCGTTCTCCGTCTACCCCGGGAAGAAGCCGGCAACATACAGGAGCAGTTCTCCTCAATGTTTCTGGCAGGAGGCATGGTTCTGAGCCAGGTATCCGGCATCACCGGACTGGAGCCCTATGCTATCCAGAACTGGGTCAAGCGGGGATTTCTTACGCCCCCGGAGAAAAAGCGGTATTCCCTGCGGCAGCTGTGCCGCATCCTGAATATCAACGCCCTCAAGAGCGTCCTGCCTATGGAGCAGATCTGCGGACTGCTGGGTTATATCAACGGGCAATTGGACGACGAAAGCGACGATATGATCGATGACGCCACGCTGTACTTCCTCTTTGTCCGCCTTGCGGCGAACGCCAAGGAGCTCTACCGCGCCGAGGAGCGGGATGCCCTGCTGGATCAGGCGCTTTCTGACTATGAAGAGCCGATCCCCGGAGCAAAAGCGCGGGTCAAGCAGGTATTGCGGATCATGCTCACCGCCTGGCTTGCCGCCCGGATGCGGCAGGCATCGGAAAAAATGCTTGCAGAATTAAATGTAAAGGAGTAATGACACATGGAAAACAACGGAACTTACAGATGGTCGCCCGGTCAGGACGGGGGTAAAAGCCCCGATCCGAAAAAGCTGGGCAAAATCGCAACCATCGTCCTTGCGGCGGTGCTGGTGCTGATCTGCGTCTTCACCAGCTACTACACCGTAGACGATAAGCAGCAGGCGGTGGTCACAACCTTCGGCAAGGTCACTGACATCACCGACGCCGGCCTGCATTTTAAGCTGCCCTTCGGCATCCAGCAGGTCCAGAAGGTGGATGTGAATGTCTACCAGAAGATCGAGCTGGGTTACAGCACAAACCCCGAAGGCGGCTACGCCACAAACACCAACGAATCCACCATGATCACCGGCGACTATAACATCGTCAATGTGGACTTTTTCGTAGAGTACAAGATCTCCGATCCGGAGCGGTATCTGTTCTCCTCCACCAGTCCCGAGCTGATCCTGCGGAATCTGATCCAGAGCCAGGTCCGGAATGTGGTAGGCTCTACCTCCGTAGATGCCGTGCTTACCGACGGCAAGGAAAATATTCAGATGCAGGTAAAGGACCTGGTGACCCAGATCCTTGCCGAGTATGACATCGGACTGACATTGGTGGACGTGCGGATCCAGGACTCCGAGCCTCCTACACTGGATGTCATCGAGGCGTTCAAGGCGGTGGAGACTGCCAAGCAGCAGGCAGAAACTGTGGTCAACGACGCCAAGGCATACCAAAACGCCAAGCTGCCGGACGCTCAGGCCCAGGCAGATAAGCTTCTGCAGAACGCCCAGTATCTGAAGCAGAACCGGATCAACGAGGCGGTGCAGCAGGTGGCGATGTTCGAGGCAATGTACGCTGAGTACGCTCAGAATCCGGAGATCACCCGTTCTCGCATGTACTTCGAGGCGATCTCTGAGATCCTCCCCGGCGTAAAGGTCTATATCAACACCGGAAGCAGCGAGACTGTGGATATGCTGCTTCCTCTGGAATCTATCGTAGGAGGTGCAAGCTGATATGAAAAAAAGCATTATAATCGGTATCATCGTACTGCTGGTAGTCATTCTTGCAGCCAGCTCCATGTACACCGTCCGGGAAAACGAATACGCCTGTGTGTTCCGGTTCTCCGAGATCGTCGGCACTACCGAAAGCGCGGGACTTCACTTCAAGATCCCCTTTGTGGACACCGTGGAATATTTTACCAAAGCCACCCAGCTGTATGACATCCCCCCTTCCGAGGTGCTGACCTCCGATAAGCAGAACATGACTGTGGACTGCTATATTCTCTGGAGCATCGCCGATCCCCAGCAGTTCTACCGGGCAGTGGGTACGAATCTGGTAGCCGAGGAGCGGCTCAATGCCATCACCTATAACGCTCTGAAGACCGCCATGGGTACGCTGGCGCAGGCGGACATCATCAACATGAACGACGGCGCGGAGCGCAACCAGATCTACGAGGGCATCGCCTCTACCGTGGATTCCCAGGCAAAGGCATACGGCATCACTGTTGAGGATGTAAAGATCAAGCAGTTCGATCTGCCGGACAGCAACTTAAACGCAGTGTACTCCCGGATGATCTCCGAGCGAAATCAGATCGCGGAAAAGTATACTGCCGACGGTAATTACGATGCCTCCATCATCCGTAACGATGTGGATAAGCAGGTGAACATCATGGTCTCCAACGCCGAGGCGGAGGCCGCCAAGCTGGAGGCAGAAGGCGAAGCCGAGTATATGCGCCTGCTTGCCGAAGCTTATAACTCCGCGGACAAGAAGGAATTTTACGAGTTTACCCTTGCTCTGGACGCGCTGAAGAAGAGCCTGACCGGCGATCAGAAAACAGTCATTCTGGATGCCGATTCCCAGCTTGCCAAGATCCTCATGGGCAACTAAATCAAAAAATATCGGCGCAGCCAATGGCTGCGCCGATTTCTTACGCTTCAATGCTTTGTAAAACCGCTTTCCGGTCCGCTGCCCCATAGAAGGCAGAGCCGGCAACCAGAACATTCGCGCCGTTTTCCTTACAGACCTCTGCTGTAACAGCATCCACGCCGCCGTCCACCTCCAGGTGGCAGCCGGGATTGACCGCATCCAGCATAGCCCGGAGCTGCCGAAGCTTGGGCATCATATCCGCCATGAACTTCTGCCCACCGAAGCCCGGCTCAACGGTCATCACCAGCACCAAGTCCACCTTGTCAAGGTAAGGCGCAATGGCCTCCGCCGGGGTCTTAGGCTTAATGACAATGCCGGGTTTGACCCCCAGAGAACGGATCTTCTCAATGGCAGCCATAGTATTTTCCGGTGTGTCCGCCTCCACATGGATGGTCAGATAATCCGCGCCTGCCTTGCAGAATTCCTCCACATAGCGGATGGGACGGTCGATCATCAGGTGTACATCCAACACCAGATCGGTGATCTTCCGCATGGACTTGACCCAGGCATAGCCAAAGGATATGTTGGGAACGAACTGGCCGTCCATAATGTCCACATGGAGCCACTTCGCTCCATCGGCTTTGGTACGGTCCATATCCTCATGAAAGTGCATGTAATCTGCCGATAAAATAGAAGGTGAAAGAATCGCCATAATATATCCCTCTCAATCAGTTGATGTCGTTGATTTCCAGCGCAGCCTTGTAAAGGGCGCAGAAACGGCGGTATTTCCGCTCCAAACGCGCGGTCTGACAAGGCGCATAGGTCTGGTTAAAGGCAACGCAGGCGGAAACCGCTGCATCATAGCTTGCAAAATTGCCATCACTGACTGCCGCGATCATGGCAGCCTGCAGAGCATGGAAGATCATGCACAGAGCGGTAGTGGAGGTCGTGCCCTGGGCGTTCCACCTGTCGGTCTCCCGGTTTACATACTGCTTTAACACAACATCTGCCGCCTGGGCAAGGGGAGATTCCAGGTTCTCGGTGACAGTGATGATCTTAACGCCCTTTGCCTTGCAGATGTCCACGATGGGCAGCAGCTCACGGGTCTTGCCGCCACGGGAGGCGAACACCATCACATCCCCCTCCTGTATAAAGCCGGTAGCGCCGTGGACAGCCTCGGCAGGGCTGATGAACCGGGCGGGCCGCTGGATGCATCACATCAGGTGAGCAAAGTGCTGGCAGATGATGCCGGAGTGACCGCTGCCCGATGCGCCGATCCGGGGGGCAGCGCACAGCAGCTCCACAGCCTTTCCAAACTGCTCATCGTCAAAATAATCCTTCATCTCCGCAATGCAGGCCGCTTCAATATCGTAGGCAGCCTTTGCCGCCTCCAGAGCCTCTTTTGTGTTGATAAATGCTTCCTCTTGTTTTTCTTTTCGGTATTACTTAGAGCATACTATCTTTTGCCAGTTTTTGCAATACGCAATTTACACAATTTCCCCGGAGAAAACCAATGATTTCTATGCCTTACAGACGCCAAATTCGTATTAACGAAACAAATTGCTGTTGGTATAATATAGGAAACCAGTCGAATTACCATTTGACCGCAAGAGAGGAGAATCCCTTATGACCAATATTAAAGCGCCTTTCTTTGAGATCGGCCCCAAATCCTACCTGTACGGCGATGAGATCCTGGCGCTTGCCAAAGCTGCCGATGCCGCCTCCGAGAAGTATGATGTGGATATCATCTTCACCTGCCCGGTGGTAGACATCCGCCGTGTCAAAGAGAACACCAAGCGCATCCACGTTTTTGCCCCCCACATGGACCCCATCCCCGTAGGCCGGGGACTGGCAGACATCCTCCCCGAGAGCCTTGTGGCTGCCGGCGCTGAGGGCGTTATGCTCAACCATGCAGAAAAGCCTCTGTCCTTTGAGGTTCTGGCGGATACCATCAAGCGGGCAGAAGAAGTGGGCCTGACCACCATCGTCTGCGCCGACTCCATGGCTGACGCCTCCAAGATCGCTACTCTGAACCCCGACATCATCGTCGCTGAGCCCTCTGAACTCATCGGTACCGGCGTCAGCGTGGGTCCTGAGTATGTGGAGGCTGCCACCAAGTGCGTCAAGGATGTCAGCGAGAATATTCTGGTACTGACTGCCGCGGGCATCGCCGGCGGCGAAGTGGTCAACACCCTGCGTAAGTTCCCTGAAGAGGAAAAGGCCTACATGGAACAGTACGACGAGTGGAAGAAGCGCTATATTAACGGCGAGCTGAAGAAGATCCACATGGAATTCTGATTCCCTTTCAATCAAATATCCGGCGGGCAGCTTTACTGCCCGCCTTTTTTTATATTTTTGTTGATTATTCCCAAAATGTGTAGTACAATCTCTACCATATAGACAAATGTTTTTCCTGCAAAGAGAGGTATCGGAATCATGCGAATTGTAATTAAGGTAGGAACCTCTACCCTTGCCCATACCGGCGGACGGCTGAACATCCGGCGGGTGGAGCTTTTGTGCAAGGTCCTCAGCGACCTAAAAAACGCCGGAAATCAGATCGTTTTGGTGTCCTCCGGCGCTATCGGCATGGGCGTTGGCAAGCTGGGACTTTCCGGAAGACCGGAGGATATGCCCGGCAAACAGGCTGCTGCCGCTGTGGGTCAGTGTGAACTGATGTATACATACGACAAGCTGTTCTCCGAATACCATCATACTGTGGCGCAGATCCTTTTGACCGCCGACGATATCCAGGACAGCCGCCGCAGCGGCCATGTCCATGACACCCTGGAGCGGTTACTCCAGTGGGGGGCGCTGCCCATTATCAACGAAAACGACGCAGTGGCAACCGATGAGATCGGTATCCAGACCACCATCGGGGAAAACGACAGCTTGTCCGCCATCGTGGCGCGGCTCATCGGCGCGGACCTTCTGGTTCTGCTGTCGGATATTGACGGTCTGTACACCGCAGACCCCCGAAAAGATCCCCACGCAAAGCTGATCCCCACGGTAGAGGCGATCACCCCGGAGATCCTTGCCCTTGCCGGGGGCACAGGCTCTTCCCTTGGCTCCGGAGGCATGGCGACCAAGCTCCGGGCGGCACAGATCGTCATGGATGCCGGCATCGATATGGTGATCACCAACGGCGACGACCCCAAGCGGCTGTACGCACTGCTGGAAGATAAGGCGGTCGGCACCCGATTCCTTGGAAAGAAGGCATAATATGACCACTCAGGAAATACTTATCGCCGCCAAAGCCTGCGCTCCGGCTATGGCAATGGCGGATACCAACTTAAAAAACAACGCACTTTTTGCCATGGCAGACGCCTTGGTAAAGGCATCGGAAGAAATTCTGGCAGCCAACGCCCTGGATATGGAAGCCGCAAAAAGCCATATCTCCCCGGTGATGCTTGACCGGCTGGCGTTGACGGAAACCAGAATTCAGGGTATGGCAGAGGGTATCCGGCAGGTAGCCAAGCTGCCTGACCCGGTGGGTCGGGTCCGGAGCAGCGTGACCCGGGATAACGGCATGGTCATTGATCGGGTAGGCGTTCCCATGGGCGTGGTGGCGATCATTTATGAGAGCCGCCCCAATGTGACCTCCGATGCCGCCGCCCTGGCTTTAAAAGCGGGCAACGCCTGTATTCTCCGTGGCGGCAAGGAAGCCTTCCGCTCCGCCGACGCCATTGTAAAAGCCATGCAGAACGGTTTGGCGCAAGTGGGACTTGACCCCCGGCTGGTGCAGCTGGTGCAGGATACCACCCGGGCAAGCGCCCAGGAGCTGATGACCGCCGTAGGCTATGTGGATCTGCTGATCCCCAGAGGTGGCGCAGGTCTTATCAAAGCCGTAACAGAAAACGCCTCCGTCCCCTGTATCCAGACCGGCACCGGCATCTGCCACATCTATGTGGATAAAGACGCGGATCAGGCCATGGCGCTAAATATCATCGATAACGCAAAGACCACCCGCCCCTCGGTGTGCAACGCCGCAGAGGTGTGCCTTGTGCATAAGGATATCGCAGAGGAATTTCTGCCTAAGCTGCAAAAAAGGCTTGCAGACCGGGTAGAGCTGCGACTGGACAGGCAGGCTGCCGCCATTATTGACGGCAAAGCCGCAGGCGCGCAGGACTTTGACACAGAGTTTTTGGACTATATTCTCGCCGTAGGCGTAGTGGACAGCATGGAAGCGGCGACCGAGCATATTGCCCTCCACTCCACCGGTCACAGCGAAGCCATTATTACCGCCAACGAAAAAGCCGCCGCATGGTTTACCCAGGCAGTGGACAGCGCGGCGGTGTATATCAACTGCTCCACCCGGTTTACCGACGGCGGAGAGTTCGGTCTTGGCTGCGAAATGGGTATCTCCACCCAGAAGCTCCACGCCCGCGGACCTATGGGCCTTGAAGAGCTTTGCAGCTACAAATATGTGATCCGCGGCAGCGGACAGGTGAGGTGACACAGCTATGAAATTTGGATTTATCGGCACAGGCAATATGGGCGGCGCTCTGGCAACCGCCGCAGCAAAAGCCATGCCCCCACAGAACATTCTTCTTTCCAACCGCACCCCAAAAAAGGCGGAAACCTTGGCTGAAAAGCTTGGCTGCGTGGCATGCTCTGTAAAGGAAGTCGCCGCCACAGCAGACTTTATCTTCTTAGGGGTCAAACCTCAGATGATGGCAGATCTTCTGGAAGATCTTGCCCCCACCCTCTCCGCCCGGAAGGACTACTTCACCTTGGTGAGCATGGCGGCAGGACTGACCATGGCAGATATCCGCCGGATGGCAGGCGGGGATTATCCGGTGATCCGGATCATGCCCAACACCCCGGTGGCTGTGGGCAGCGGTGTAATTTTGTACGATCTGACCGAAAATGTATGGGACGCCAATCTTGAGCTGTTCCTCTCCGGACTGCAGTACGCCGGCATGCTGGACCGGCTGCCAGAGAAGCTGATCGACGCAGGCAGCGCCATTGCCGGCTGCGGACCTGCCTTCGCCTGCCTGTTTTTAGAGGCTCTGGCTGACGGCGCGGTGGCATGCGGTCTGCCCCGGGACAAAGCCCTTGTCTACGGCGAGCAGATGCTGTTAGGCACGGCAAAGCTGGCATTGGAATCCGGGCAGCACCCCGGCAAGCTGAAGGACGCGGTCTGCTCCCCCGGCGGCTCGACCATCGCCGGCGTAGCCGCTCTGGAGGAAGGCAGCTTCCGCGGCAGCGCCATGAATGCCGTTATTGCCGCCTACCACCGCACCAAAGAACTTGGTAAATAACCTGATCCCGGAACGATCTGTTCCGGGATCTTTTTGAACCAACAACACCGCATCAAGGGGTTTCTTAAGGGGGAAGCGGCTGAAATATAGGATAGCAAAAACCTCTATCCGCTTCCCCCTTGAGCCGTCTGGGGAGTCCGAGGCCCTGTTGCGGTGTCCTGCGTGCGCCTCGCCGACGATGCGGCTTCGTTGCACGCAGACCGCTGCCACTCGCTTAGGTCGCTTCTTCCGCCACAGGCGGCGCTCCCATCGCTCCCCACACGGAAGGTCCTCGGCGACTCTTTGCATACTTTCTCGTCGGTGAGAAAGTATGGCTCTCCTGTAAACAAAATATTTTGCCCCTCTTTTTGACAAGCACCTTATTCTTTGCCAAATCTGTTCCAGGATTATTATTTGTCTGCATAATTTTCCCTTAAGGGGCAAACAATACCTCCGAACACAAATTTAGGAGGTTAAATTCTATGTGTCGCAAATCAATTATTGCCCTTGCGCTGGCGCTGCTGATTCTGCCTATGTCCGTTTTTGCTCTTGAGGTGGACTGCGATGCCATTTACTGCTTTACTTCCACAGATTTTGAGGAATCGGAAAAGCAAGCCCTGATGGGCGTGTGTATCACCGCCCTCCCCGAGCCGGAAAGCGGTACGGTCTTTTTGGGCAAACGGGT
>JAZNZT010000005.1:0-9381 GCA_045595075.1 Faecousia sp. | reverse complement strand
ATTGCCAGCACTACCCAGGTGTTGGGTTCTGCCCGATATGTTCCTATCCAGATCATTGCTACTGTATTAGGTGTTCTTCTGTTCGCCATTGTCTCATCCATTGACGCGGATTTCCTTTCCGAGCATCGGTTGGCCCTTGTGATCTTCAATACCGTTCTGCTTTTGATGATCATTCCCTTCGGCACGGACAACGGCACCGGCAATAAGAGTTGGCTGTCCTTCCCTTTCCTACCTATCGACATTCAGCCTGCGGAAATCTGTAAGATCACCTATATACTGATCATGGCATCGGTGATGGCGTCCCACCAGAACAGGCCCTCCCATATTTCTTCCGTCATGCACATGGTTTTGCATCTGCTCCTGCTGCTGGGTATTAACATGGTGGTCTCCAGAGACGCCGGTGTCTCTCTGATCTTCGTTTTTATTTTTATCGGCATGGCCTTTGCCGGTGGTGTGAGCCTGATCTGGTTTATCATAGCTGCCGGTGGCATCGTTGCCGCATTTCCTCTTCTCTGGAATGTGGTCTTCTCTGAATACCAACGGGCGCGTATTGAGGTCCTGTTCAACCCCGATCTGGACCCCAACGGCATCGGTGTCCGCCACCAGACCGTGCGCGCTCTGCGCTCCCTAACCGGCGGCGGTCTGTTCGGACAAGGTCTTTTTGAAGGCACCCGAACCCAAACCCCGGAAGCGCTGTATGCCCAGCACACCGACTATATCTTTGCCGCTATCGGCGAGGAACTGGGTTATCTGGGCTGCGCCTTGGTGCTGCTGCTCCTGGTGCTGATCATCGCCCGGTGCATCTGGGTAGGTGTCCGCAGTCAGGACTATATGCGCCGGCTGATCTGCTTCGGCGCTGCCGCCGCTCTCATTTTCCAGGTTATCAGTAACGTGGGTATGTGCATCGGCATCACCCCGGTTATCGGCTTGACACTACCCTTTATCAGCTATGGCGGCTCGTCCCTTGTTTCACTGTATGCAATGCTCGGACTGGTCTCCGGCGTCTTCGCCCGACCTGCGCCCACCAGCCATGAGCGGTATATTCGTCCCCATTACTAATCTCGGGAGGCTACTATGAAGGCATTTATAGATAAGGATTTTCTGCTGGAAACCGATACCGCAAAGCATCTTTACCACGATTACGCAAAGGCGATGCCTTTGGTGGACTATCACTGCCACCTAAATCCCAGAGAGATCTATGAAGATCGCCGCTTTGACAATATGACCCAGGTCTGGCTGGGCGGCAAAAATCCCGACGGCACTTACGCCGGCGACCACTACAAGTGGCGGCTGATGCGCTCCAACGGCATTGAGGAGGACTACATCACCGGCGACAAGCCTCCCTATGAGCGATTTTTAAAGCTTGCCGAGGCGTTGGAAATGGCCATCGGCAATCCCATGTATCACTGGTGCAATCTGGAGCTGCAGCAGTTCTTTGGCGTTACCGAGCCGCTGACTGTGGAAAGCGCTCCCCGAATCTGGGAGCAGTGCAATAACCTTCTGCAAAACGACCCCAATATGACTGCCCGGGGATTGATCCGGAAGGCAAATGTAAAATATATCGGCACCACCGATGATCCTGTGGATTCTTTGGAATGGCACGAAAAAATTGCCGCAGACAAGACTGTGGATTTTACCGTTGCTCCCTCCTACCGTCCGGATAATGCGGTCTATATTGAAAAGCCTAACTTCCGCAACTATATGGCTTCCCTTGCCAAAAGCGTGGGCAAGGAGTCTCTCGAAACCTTCCGGGATGTCTGCGACGCGCTGGTGGAGCGGCTGGAATACTTCCACGCCCGTGGCTGTAAGATCAGTGACCACGGTCTTGCCTATATGCCTTTCCGTCCCTGCGCCGAGGAGGAGGCAGACGCCATCTATCAGAAGGCGCTCCGTGGCGAGACCTTGACCAAGGATGACATTGACGGCTATCAGACCACCTTGCTGCTGCACCTTGGCAGAGCCTATCAGAAGCTGGGGATCGTTATGCAGATCCACTACTCTGTTGTCCGGAATCTCAACGGTCGGATCTTTAAGGCTATGGGCCCCGACGCCGGCATTGACGGCATCGCCCAGAATTCCTGCGGCTATGACATCACCCGTTTCCTGTCTGCTCTGGAAGAAAGCGGCGGCTGCCCCAAAACCATCCTCTACTCCTTAAATCCCATCGACAACGCCCAGCTGGGCACCATCATCGGCTGCTTCCAGGATGCATCCATCCCCGGCAAGATCCAGCATGGCTCTGCATGGTGGTTCAACGACACCAAGAAGGGTATGGAGGATCAGATGACCTCCCTGGCAAGCTTGGGCCTTCTGGGTAACTTTGTAGGCATGCTCACCGACTCCCGCTCCTTCCTGAGCTACGCCCGGCACGATTACTTCCGCCGGATCATGTGCAACCTCATCGGCAAATGGGTAGAAAACGGCGAGTATCCCAACCATGACGCATCTCTTAAAAAGATCGTAGAGGGCATCAGCTGCCGCAACGCCATCCGCTATTTTGACATTTAATGACAACAAAAAATCCGCCTTCCAATGGTGATATGCACCCCAAAAGTGTCTAACTTTTGGGGTGCATATCAATGGAAGGCGCATTTCTATTTGTGATTACTTATTGCAAAACTCTTTGGCAACTGCCACGATATTCTCTGCAGACAGGCCGAACTGCTTCAGAAGGTCTACTGCAGGACCGGAATGACCGAACTCGTCGTTGACGCCGATGCGGCGAACGGGAGTAGGCAGCTTTTCACTAAGCAAGCTGCAGACAGCCTCGCCCAAACCGCCGATAACGGAGTGCTCCTCGCAGGTGATGATCTTGCCGCATTCTTTGGCAGCCTTCAGAACCAGCTCATCATCCAGAGGCTTAATGGTAGCCATGTTGATGACGCGAGCGTTAATGCCCATTTCAGCGAGCATTTCGCCGGCCTTGATCGCCTCATAGACCATCAAGCCGTTGGCGATGATGGCAACATCCTTGCCGTCCTTGATGACCTCGCCCTTGCCGATCTGGAAGTCATAGTCCTCGTCATGGAACACAGGCACAGCCAGTCTGCCGAAACGCAGGTACACAGGCCCGTCGAACTTATAAGCTGCCTTCACAGCGGCTCTTGCCACCACATCGTCTGCCGGGCAGATCACAGTCATGCCGGGGATGGAGCGCATTAGGGCAAAGTCCTCGCAGCACTGATGGCTTGCGCCGTCCTCGCCGACGGAGATACCGCCGTGGGTAGCGCCGATCTTCACATTCAAGTGGGGGTAGCCGATGGAGTTGCGGACCTGCTCAAAAGCGCGGCCAGCAGCAAACATTGCAAAGCTGGATGCAAAAGGCACCAAACCGGCGGTGGACATACCGGCAGCCATACAGATCATATTTGCCTCGGCGATGCCGCAATCAAAATGGCGTTCGGGATATGCCTTCTTGAAAACACCGGTCTTGGTAGCGCCTGCCAGGTCGGCATCCAAAACTACCAGGTTATCATATTCAGCACCCAGCTCAACCAGGGCCTTGCCATAGCTGTCACGGGTCGCGACTTTCTTCATCTCTGCCATATTACTTCGCCTCCAGTTCTGCCAGCTGAGCATTCAGCTCGTTCATTGCCTGCTCGTACTCTGCATCGTTAGGAGCTTTGCCGTGCCAGCCGGCATCGTCTTCCATGTAGGAAACGCCCTTACCCTTAACTGTCTTGATAACAATGGCGGAGGGAGCGCCCTTGGTGTTTTTAGCCTTATTGAAGGCTTCCTCAATGGCGTCCAGATCATGACCATCGATAGCGCTTACCTTAAAGCCGAAGGATTCCAGCTTATCCACGATGGGGTACGGACTCATAACATCGCCCACACGACCGTCGATCTGCAGGTCGTTGTTGTCAACGATGATGCACAGGTTGTCTAAGTTATAGTGGGCTGCTGCCATGCAAGCCTCCCAGACCTGACCTTCCTGGATCTCGCCGTCGCCTAACAGGGAGTAGACCCGGTTTTCCTTGCCGGTATGCTTGGATGCCAGCGCCATACCCACAGCCACGGAGATACCCTGACCCAGAGAACCGGTGGACATATCCACGCCGGGAACGGTATTCATATTGGGATGACCCTGCAGGTAGCTGTCGATGTGACGGAGCTTGGGTAGATCCTCCACAGGGAAGAAGCCCCGCAGCGCCAGAGCGGAGTACAGGCCGGGCGCGGTATGACCCTTACTCAGCACAAAGCGATCCCGATCCTCCCACTTGGGATTTTTAGGATCGATGTTCATTTCCTTAAAGTACAGGTAAGTAAAAACCTCTGCCGCAGACAGACTGCCGCCGGGGTGACCGGCTTTTGCGCCGTGGGTGGACTCAATGATGCCTATACGCACTTTGCATGCCGTGATCTGCAGCTGTTTCTTTTCATTTACAGTCATGAGTTGTCTCCTTAGTTCAGCACGGTCCTTGGACCATAGTTATCAAGCTTATATTACCATCAAAAACCATAAGTTGCAAGCATTTTAGCGGAAATGTACCCGGTCTTTTCCCGAATTTTACAAATCCTGTTGAGAATATGCACTAACATATGCTATACTGATTTCAGTTTGATACCGGGAGACAGGAAAATGACTGATAAACACAAAAAAATTATAGGCGCTTGCGCCATTGTGTTCTTTGCGCTTTTCATGGTAGCGATCTTTTGGTTCGTGGGGCGCCCCATGATTGCCTTCGTGGAAGACCCTGCCCAGTTCCGTACATGGGTAGAAGACAAGGGCTTTTGGGGGCAGCTTGCCTTTGTTGCCATGTTCTTCTTCCAAATTTTAGTCGCTATTATTCCCGGCGAGCCGCTGGAGATCTGCGCCGGCTATGCCTTTGGCGCTATTGAGGGAACGGTCCTGAGTATGATTGGAATTGCCCTTGGCAGCGCTGCGGTTTTCGCTTTGGTGCGCACCCTTGGCGTAAAGCTGGTGGAGGTGTTCTTCTCTGTGGAGAAGATCCGGTCCATGCGCTTTTTAAGAGAGAGCCGGAAGCGGAACACCCTCACCTTTATCATTATGCTCATTCCCGGTACGCCAAAGGATCTTCTGTCCTACTTTGTGGGGCTGACGGATATGAAGCTTTCCGAGTGGGTGATCATCACTACCGTTGCCCGGATCCCCTCGGTAGTCACCTCTACCGTCGGAGGCAGCGCCTTGGCAGAGCAAAACTATCTGACCGCTGCCATTGTTTTCACTGTAACGGCTGCTATCAGCATTACAGGTATTCTGGTCTACAACCGGATCAGCCGCCGCAGAGAAGAGAAAAAAGCCAATCAGGAATAAATAACCTGCAGGATCGTGACCTGCCCCGGTTTGTGCTGACAGCACAAACCGGGGCAGTCTACATTCCAAACCCTTTGTCTTTGTAATTACAATTTCAATGTCTGTCCTGCCCGGACACAGTAGGTCTTATCTCCCTCTATAAACCACACGTCTATGGCAGTGGGGTTGTGGACCAATTTTTTGTCCACACTGGTCTGCAAAGCTTCATAGGCCTTGATATAATCGTAGATCTCAATATTGGTGGCGTACCAGATCTCATCTCTGCCGCCAATATATTCCGCAAACTCCTCAATCACATTCCAGTTATCGTTGTTATCGAACTCATAGCTATGACCCCAGACATAGAACATCCAGTTGTAGCTGTCATGCCGGGGTTTTGCCTCCACAAACTGCTTTGCCAATTCCATAAGTTTGGGATCTCTGTGATGGCAGGTAGGATGCAGGGCGAGCCAGTTTCCCGGGAATTTGAAGCCCAAGGTCGCCTTCGTAGTTCTGGAATAGCAAATACCGCATCTTCTCAAAACCTCGATCACATCGTCGCTATAAGTGCCATAGGGATATGCCATACCCCGGGCAATGGTACCATACTGCTTCTCAATATTTCTGCGATCCTCCAAAATCTCATAGGCAACCTCATCCCATTTCAGCCTTTCCAAATAAGGATGGGTAAGAGCGTGGGCCGCCACCTCATGACCGGAATTTATGTACAGCTGCTGCGCCTCAGAAAGCTTCATTCTACCGTAGTATTTTTCCCGGACAGTATCCTCCGGAAGATACATTCCGGTGTTGATGTTGAAAGTGCCTTTGATGCCGTACTTGTCCAGAATTCCGATGAGCCGGATATCCTGGACCACGCCGTCATCATAGCTAAGTGTCAATACTTTGGACTTACCGTTCTTAAGCTTCATATACACAAGGCATCTCTCCTTTTGCACTAATTTACCATATTATATCCTAACAACATTGAGTTTTCAACCCCATCTTTAGAAATTGTTCCCACTGGATCCAGAATGTCCAAAAAGCTGGTATACGCTCTCTGCCGGTCCGCGCATATGCACGAAGGGCGAATCTGCATCCGGCTCACAGGGCTGCATTCCCAGCTTTTCCATAAGGCGAATGGAATTTCTGTTCCGCTTGTCGGCGTATGCCTCGACGGTCTGTAAATCATCGGGCATGACCGAAATCAGATATTTGCATAACCTATAAAACAGAAGTGTCCGATGATATTTCTTCTTCAGCTGGATCTCCTCAACCATCAGCAACTTGTCCCGTATGTAGTATTGCATATAGCCGGCAAGCTCGCCGGCAACAAAACACAGAATGATCTGCCGTGGCGGTTTCTCCAGCGCTGGGGAAACTGCTTCAAGCCATTCTGTCCTTTCCTGTTCGTAGGTCAATCCGGAGGGGGCAATGACTTTCATATTTTCATATAGCAGATCAAACAGCTGTGGAAGATAATGATCCTTTTCGGATTTATTTAGATAGCAGAAAACCATTTCCATCTCCCCCCGCGCCTTTATAATATCATTGGAATTCCTTTAATATCTCAACAATTTCGAAAGCTCATTTTTAAGTCCAATAAGATCTCTTTTTTCATCATCAAACAAAACAGTATGCATGCCCATCTCATTGGGAACAATTAAATTCTTTTCAGAATTATCAATAAATATGCACTCTCCTGCCTCGACATTTAAAGCCTGGATAGTTATATCAAAAATTCTTCTTTCGTCTTTCCCGCATTTACACTGAGCCGAAACAGTTACAATATCAAACAAATCATTTAGACCGTTATAATCAAGAATCGTTTCTATTCTATCAACTTTATTATCTGTAATCATACCTACTAGGTATTCTTCTTTTAACTGTTTAACAATAGAAAGCATACCATTGTCAAGGGGAGTATTAATAAATGAATCGATAAGAATCTGAAAATCTATATATGTACCTACTCTATTACAATATTCTTCCCAAATATCTTTATGGGTATATTGACCATAGAGTAACCCCTTATTTATCTTATAATACTCCTTTTTCAATACTTCAAAAGGAACATCCGTGTTTTCATCGAAATATCTCAAAACAGAATCCGATCCATATTTATCAACAGTTAAAACCCCGTCAAAATCAAACAATATTGCTTTCATAGAATCACCTGCCCTAGGTTCATTATAGTATATCTGTAGCGTTGGTGCAAGGGAAAGTAATATATTCAACGATGTCGAATGTGAAATAATGACCTGCGGATTAACAGTCCGTCTAACTGTTGCGGTACCCGACATCTGCCTGCGTCGGCGGTGCTCCTCGGCATCTGTCGACCGCGGCCACTCGCTCAGGTCGCTGTATCTGCCACCGGCAGCGCTCCCTTCGCTCCCTACCTCCTTCGCACGCTCAGTCGGTGAGGGACGAAGTGCTGATCTGCAGGCCCTTGATGCAGGTGCATCAAGGAAAGAAAAAAAGCAGATACCCGATTGGGTATCTGCTTTTTTTGTCATTCGTGTCCGAAAAAGAACTGGGCAAAACCCGAGTATTTTTCTTTACTTTTCCTTTTCTTGAGGTAATGCGAACAATAATCCCAAAACAATTTGAATCACACTAATTCCCAAGGGAATAAAAATCATATATTTACCAATGTATTTTGTATATGCATCATCAGAAATAATAGCAAATAAACCTAATACTATTGTTATAAGCATTAGACAGGAAAATACACCAATGATGACTTTAAGTATGCTTCGAATGCGTTT
Source organism: Faecousia sp. (assembly GCA_045595075.1). Lineage (GTDB taxonomy): Bacteria > Bacillota > Clostridia > Oscillospirales > Oscillospiraceae > Faecousia. The sequence continues at coordinate 1,359 of JAZNZT010000005.1, read as the reverse complement.
ACCTAATATCTTTTTAGGGACAATCCACTGCATTACAGCAAACCACATATCAATGAGCATATCACCTATTAATTCGAATAACATAAAATCACCGACCTTTAGGTGTATTATAGCATAAAAGCGGCGGAGGGGCAAGATGGAATGATGCATCGCCTATGGCGATATGATGCATTTGCTTCGCAAATATGATGTTGCCCATTTCATTCGCAATGATGCGATGTTTGCCAAGCCATTAGCGAAGCGACATCATTAGGCGAAGCCGTCATCATTAGCGTTAGCGTCATCATTTGCCAAAAGGCAAACATCATTGAAAAAAACCTCGTACAAAAGACCAATGTTTTTTCTGGCTCCCCTTGTTGGACTCAATATACAGTCCGTCTTACTGTTGCGGTGCCCGGTGTGCGCCTTGCCGACGGCGCGGCTGCGTTGCACACCGACCGCGGCCACTCGCTCCCCTCCCTTGACTCTGCCACAGGCAGCGGTCGGGTCGCTCCCTACCTCCTTCGCAACGCTCAGTCGGTGAGGGACGAAGTGCTGATCTGCAGGCCCTTGATGCAGGTGCATCAAGGAAAGAAAAAAAGAAGATACCCGATTGGGTATCTGCTTTTTTTGGCTCCCCTTGTTGGACTCGAACCATCTGATATTGCCCGCACTATACAACTCAAAATAATTGGTTGCTACTTTGAACGTTTGCGGTGCCCGACAAAATCTTCGGGCTTACCCATTCCCTCGATTTTGTCGACCGCGGCACACAAAGCTATGCCCCTCCTCCTGCCACCGGCAGCGGGGCATAGCTTTGGCTACCTCCCTCGCTACGCTCAGTCGGTAAAGCGCGGGTTGCTGATCTGGAGATCTTTGGCGCAAGTGCGCCAAAGAGGCCAATAAAAAACACCATCCGATTGGATGGTGTTTTTATTGGCTCCCCTTGTTGGACTCGAACCAACGACCTGCGGATTAACAGTCCGTCGCTCTACCGACTGAGCTAAAGAGGAATCTTTGTGTTGGCATTACCTATCTTCCCGGGCAGTCGCCCGCCAAGTATTGTCGGCGCACATGAGCTTAACTTCTGTGTTCGGGATGGGAACAGGTGGACCCTCATGGCAATCAAAACCAACTAATGTGGATGGGTTTTAACCCATCATATATATGTCAAAAGCCGATTGGCTTCTAACAGTAAAGAAATTATAGCACCAACGTTTCTCTATGTCAAGAAAAAAGTTGGTGACCCGTACCGGATTCGAACCGATGTTAACGGCGTGAGAGGCCGCTGTCTTAACCACTTGACCAACGGGCCATTGGTGCACCTTCACGGACTCGAACCGGGGACCCACTGATTAAGAGTCAGTTGCTCTACCAACT
>JAZNZT010000004.1:0-44330 GCA_045595075.1 Faecousia sp. | reverse complement strand
TCGAATCCGGTACGGGTCACCAAAGATTGTAACAGCTTAGGCTGCACAATAATATAGTTCGTGTTGATTGTCATGTGGGTCCACCTGTTCCCATCCCGAACACAGAAGTTAAGCACATGTACGCCGACAATACTTGGCGGGCGACTGCCCGGGAAGATAGGTAACGCGAACACAAAACCTCCACAGAAATGTGGAGGTTTTTTATATGGGAACAAGTGGACGTCCACCTGTTTCCGTTTGGGGTGTCCGATATCTTCCTTGCCGGTAAATCGGCTGCGTCAGCTATCGACCCCGGCACACGCTACGCCCTCGCTTTATCCGCCACAGGCGGGGCTCGGGCTCGCGGCCATCCCGAACACAGAAGTTAAGCACATGTACCCCTGTTGCGGTACCCGACATCTTTGTCGGCTTTGAAAAGCCTTCCTCAGCTGTCGACCGCTGCCACTCGCTCAGGTCGCTTTATCCGCCGCAGGCGGCGCTCCCATCGCTCCCCGACAATACTTGGCGGGTGACTGCCCGGGAAGATAGGTAACGCGAACACAAAACCTCCACAGAAATGTGGAGGTTTATTATTATAGTATCTTTTTATACAAAAAAGGACGGCCTAAACGACCGTCCATTGCGGCATGGACAGTACCAAAAGGGATATAGCAATCATTTGCACCGTCTTTTTCTAAAATAAAATTGTTAATATGCTGAACTCTGTCCGGACGAATCGCCACCAGCAGAATTACATATTTCTCAATTCCGGCTGCTTTGCCTCTGCTCAGCGGAGATAAAGAGAGTCTTCGCTGCGACAGAGATTTTTCCGCAATCTGCTGCTGCCTTAAAATACTTAAGTTGCTGCAATTCCATGGAGACCCTCCCAAATGTTTTCTTATATTATATCTTGTCGCAGCATATATTTTAAGTTAATCAAAACGGGCATGCTGCAGCATGCCCATTTCGTTATTTTTCATATTTGCCTTGATAACGATTCAGCTTGGGTTTGTAGGTTGCATACCATAGGGCGAGAAATACAGCCAGACAGCCAAGGCTGATCTTCCAGCCAAGGGAGAATGCGTCGTTGTGGTAAGTGAATTGAATTTCGTGATAGCCTTCTGTTAAAAGCAGGCCGATCATGCAGTCACCCACCAAAGCGATCTCTGCCGGCTTTCCGTCAACCATAGCAGACCAATTTCCGTCCTGGGGAATAGAGGTGTAAAGGACACCGGCGCGGTCACAGTTGATAGTTCCTTCCACAAGGGTGTTTTTGAAGGTCGTCAGCTCCAATACGGATACTGCCAGGGTATCGTATGCCTTGCGGAATTTTTCTTCATTCAAAACACCGGTATGCACCCGGAGTGTGCCGGATTCTTCAGCCTTGCAGCTGAAGCGAATTTCAATTTTGTCACCGGGTACAACATGGCTTACAGACAGTGTCTGGGGCAGACTGTACGTCTCACTGTAAAGCTGTACGTCATTCTTATAAACAGAAAAGCTGTTGCGGGCAGAGAGATTTAAGTCGATGCAGACAAGACCTTCTTTGTCGGCGATATAGGTGTAGGTGACAGTACCGCCCTTTTCGCTTTTGTAGGTGCAATATCCGGTTTGGGTCTGGGTGATCAACTCAGGACCGTTAGCGGTGATGGTCAAGGACTTGCCTACAATGAGATCCCAAACATCTTCCTTCATACCGGAAGCGGCCCGGAGCAGTTCATTCTGAAAAATAAGATTGTTTGTGTTGCTGGTGAAGTCTGTATTCAGAAGCTGAGCATCCGTCAGAAAACCCAGAGGAAGATAGGCGTTGTTTTCTAAAAGATGAACACTTCCGTAATGATGCAGGTCAGTAAAGTAAGGATTCTCTTCTACTTTTCCGTCCCGTTCCAGCATATATTTCAAATTTAGAAACAGATTGGCGACAGGAGAGCTTTCCTCAAAACAATACCGGTTATAGGTGTTCTTTGCGCCGTAACCCAAAGCTTTCATAAATTGGGTCACCTTTACATTGGCGGAGCTGGTAAATGTGGAGATTCCGTTATAACCGTTGAGCGCGCCGTCGTTGAGAGTCTGGGAATGGGTGGTTTCTGCCCGGTAAAACAGGTTGTCAGACTCCCGTTCCTTCATATACCGAATCATCGATGCGGTATATGAAGTTCCTTTTGGGTAGTTGACGACAGACGTTCTGGACCAGTTTACGCCAAAGTTCACAAGATTCAGCGCCAGCTCAATAACCATGACGCACAGCAAAACGATACCACCAATGTGTCGCCGGTCCTTCCGGTCTGCAAAATAGGCGATCTTTTGGGCGTGGGTAGGCTCAATGGGAAGACGCTTACGGATGTGGGTGTAAATCAGAACGCTTAGATACAGTAAAAGGAAAACACCGTTAAAGGCAAGATACACAGGGTCTTTCAGATCGTTGGCGCAAAGCATTACGGCGATGCTCAGAACCCCTGCAGTGATGATCTGCCACAGACGGAACTGTCTTCTTAACAGATATGCGCGATATGCCATGTACAGCATGACAAAGCTGTACAGGAAGCTGAACCGATAGGGGATCATATTGGGGAAATGGAATCCGTGCCAGATGTAGTCCAGCTGACGGATAATAAAGCTGAGGGTAAACAGCAAAAGCAGTCCCACACAACAAAGCTTTTCTCGGATCTTGATTTTTTTGCAGGTAAGGAACAGAAAGGAAAGGATGGTAGTGATGATGCCGCAGTAGAGGTTGGGAAGACCTTCCTTGAAGCTGGGGATCAGTCCGCCGTTGGTATTACCGGCTACCTGCCGCATGGCATCTAGCAATCCCTGCCAGGTGTTCTTGTCGGCAATATTAAGCCGGAAACCCTCAGGGAAGCTGTTGACACTGGATTGGGTAGTCTGCAGGGCGGCAAAGGCGGGCAGCTCCAGGATCGCGGTCATACCGATCGCCAATGCGGAGAAAAGCGCGATGCGAACAAGGTCAGTCAGAAATTTCTTGAAGCCCTGCCAGCAGCAGATCTGATAACAGAAGAAGACCAGCGCCACAAAGATACAAACAAAAAAGCCAATATAGTAGTTGGAGAAAATAGAGAGAAACAAGGTGGTTGTGTACAGGACAAACTTCTTTTCCTTAAGCAAGGAGCACGTACCCAGAACTACCAGAGGAAGGAGGGCAAAGGTGTCCAGCCACATAATGTTCCACTGATATGCCAGCGCCCATGCGCAAAGAGCATAGAAGCAACCGAAAAGGGTAACGGAAAAATCGTCTTTATGAAATATCTTGTACAAGAAGGTTGCAAAAAACAAACCGGCAAGCCCCAACTTTATGGGCATCAGTAAGGAGAAAAGCTCTAAGGTATAGGCTTCCGGGACAAGTACGCAGAGAAGATTCAAAGGAGATGCCAGATAATAAGAGACAAGACCCAGATAATCCATGCCCATGCCCACATTCCAGCTGTAAAGCAGAGAATCTCCGGAAAGGAGCGCTTTTCGGAATGCCACAAAGAAAGGATAGTATTGATGATAGCTGTCAGAATACAGCATGGAATAATCACCGAAAGGCTCTGCCTGCCGCAGCATCATAAGGATCAACATACCTATTACAGGCAGGAAAAAGGCAAGGGCGCGATAATTCCATTTTATTTGTTTTAGCGGCGTAAATTTCATGGTTTTCTCCCGTTTCGTAAACTGTTTACTAGTTTACCACATTATTTGCCGGGGGTAAAGGTCTTATGAAAAATTTAATAAAAAAGGCTGCCTTTGGGCAACGCTCCATAAGGAAGTAATGCCCGAAAAGGGCGTGTATTTCCACCATTCGGCGTTAAAAATCCTCGAAATACAACAAGTATTTCTGCGGTTGTTGCCTTGACTGGAAGAAATCTCCACCCTTTTCGGGTGCGTTGCAGTTTTGGAGTGGTAACTTTTTTGATTAACAAATAACAAAATCTCCGGAATGCTGACGCATTTCGGAGATTTTTTATGCAGTTAAGCGAGAAAGGGACCGTTCAAAACCAATACTTCCTTACGGAGTGTTGCCCTTTGGCAGCCTTTCAAAATTATAGAGATTCGTTGTCTGTGTCCGGATCTAGATCGGGATCGTCGTTGTCAAAATCGTTGCCCATGATCTCGCCGACCCTTACCCGTCTGCGGAGCTTCATTTCTTCTACCTGGTTGTGAAGCTGTTCCTTTACATCGATGGGATTCTTGACATTTTTTAAGGTGAGAGTGGGCATTGTTTTGTCCGAGGAGACCACGGTGACGGTGCCCACACCGAAAATCCGCTGCCAGAGGGTGCGGGTGGTGTTGATATCCCGAACCCGGTATAAAAGGATCTCCTCATCCCGAATACTAAAGAAACCCACAGAGAGAAACAGGCGGTCCTCGGAAAGGGAATAGCGGGTAAAGCTCAAAGGCATTCCCAAAAAACGTTTGCGGTCTTTCCAAATGTATTCCATAACGTAACCTCCAGGCTTTTTCTTTTATTTTACAGCCTGGAGAACATGTTGTCAATATTACAGTATCAAACAGATCAGCCCGGTTGCGCCTTCGTTGACGATCCGGGTCAGACTGCCCCGGAATTTTGCCCGGACATCCTCCGGTGTTCTGACCAGTTTGGATGCCAGCCCCTCTTGAATAAGATCATAGACGGATTTTCCGAATATATTGCTTTCCCAGAGCTTTTCCGGGGATTCTCCGGACAGATAGGAGATAAGGTCTTGCGACTGTTTTTCATCGCCTACCATGGGGCTGATCTCTGTATCGATGTCTACCCGGATCATGTGGATAGAGGGAGCGCCGGCTTTCAATTTTACTCCATAAGCGCCGTTTTTCCGGAGCAGCTCCGGTGTCTCTAAAGTCATTTCCTCTGCGGTGGGCATGACGATGCCGTAACCGGTTGCTTTTACCTCGGATAAGGCATTGGCGATTTTATCGTACTCCTGTTTGATGGCAGACAGTTCCGTCAGAAGCGCCAGAAGCTGAGCGTCATTCTGAATGGGAATACCGGCCTTTGTGCTGAGGATCTCGTAGAAGAGAGTCTTCGGGAAGGTAAGCACGCAGGAAACTGTGCCGGTAGCAAGATCCACCTGTCGGACGGAAAAATCCAGCACCTGCTCTAAGTCCTTAAGCTGTGCCAATGTGGTCTCTGCCTGCCCCAGAGCACAGATCTCCTCACACCGTTGAATTAATGCCTGATAAAGAGCGGACTTTACAGGATGCTCCGGTTCTAAGGCGTCCATCCATCGGGGCAGATACACCTGCAGCTGTCGCATGGGAAAGGCATAGAGGAGCTGGCGGATAAGGGCGGTGATATCCTCGGTGTCCAGGGCCTGACAGTCAGCGATAGCAGCGTGGATACCAAATTCATTTTTCAGCTGATCCCGTACACCGATGGCAGCAGTGCCCTGTGGCTCCCGGGAGTTGACGATCACCAGAAACGGCTTTCCGGTGGCTTGCATGTCTCTGATCGCCCGGCGTTCCGCTTCGAGATAATCGCTGCGGGGAATGTCTGTAACAGTTCCGTCCGTGGTGACGACCAGACCGATGGAGCAGTGTTCGTCCATTACCTTTTTCGTTCCCAGCTCAGCAGCCTCGGTCATGGGGATCTCATAATCATACCAAGGGGTAGTGACCATACGGGGGACACCGTCCTCGTCAGCGCCTACCGCTCCTTCTACCATGTAACCAACGGAATCGATCATACGGATGCGAAGGGTCGTAGTGCCGTCGGGGGATATCTCCACAGCTTCCTCCGGTACGAATTTCGGCTCGCTGGTCATAATGGTCTTGCCGGAACCGCTTTGGGGCAGCTCATCCTTTGCCCGTTCTTTTCGGTATGGGTCTTGGATGTTTGGGATCACCAATGCCTCCATGATCCGCTTGATCAGCGTGGATTTTCCGGTACGTACCGGCCCTACAACGCCTATGTAAATGTTGCCGCCGGTCCGCATACCGATATCGGCGTAAATCTTTTCCATAGCAGCCTCCTTTTCCGGCAGGAAGGGAAGCTCCTGCCACGGTTTACCACAGAGTATGTCCCGGTTAGGACAAATATAACCGGGGCAGCGTCTTTCACCGAAAACAGAAAATATTCTGGAATTTACAGCAAAATAACATTTGACAAATGAATTAAAAGCCTATATAATATCTAGGCACGACTATGAGGAGGGATATTATGCTGCTGGACCTGCATGAGATCATCAACAGTCCCGGCGCATCGGTTGCCTTTTCGGAAAGTGTGGATCTGAGTGATCTTCAGTTTGGAACTTGCTACCCGGTGACAGAACCGGTCTTGTCATCCGGTACGGTGCGGAATACCGCTGATGTACTGGTGATGAAAGGCAGGATCACAACACGCCTGCACGGTGTGTGTGACCGTTGCGCTGCCGCGTTTACACAGGATGTGGAGCTTCCCATCGATGTGGTACTGGTAGATGAGTTGTCCAACGAGGAGAACGAAGATGAGTGGGTATTCTCCCTGGAGGCGGACAGCGCTGATCTGGAAGATATTGTGCGCACAGTTTTTGTGCTGAATATGGATTCCAAGCTGCTGTGCAAGCCGGATTGCAAGGGACTTTGCTGCCGCTGCGGCAAGAACTTGAATGAAGGCCCCTGCCAGTGCCAGAAGGAACCGGATCCCCGTTTTGCTGCTTTACGGCAGCTTCTCGATAAGTAATCTTAACAATGCTGCCACAGAATGCAGTTTGACCAAGGAGGTGTCATCCATGGCTGTCCCTAAGTGTAAAGTGTCCAAGGCCCGTCGTGATAAGCGTCGCGGTTCCAACTGGAAGCTGGCTGCTCCCAGCGTAGCAGTTTGCTCCAAGTGCGGTGAGCCCGTCATGCCTCACAGAGCTTGCAAGGCTTGCGGTAACTACAACGGCCGTCAGGTTCTGGCTGCCAAGGCTGACTAAGGCAGGAAAATGCGTAAGCGTAGAGGAAGGCAGACGCCTTCCTCTTTTTCCTTTTGTTCAATTTGGAAAAACTTATGAAAAACTTAATGGAAACAAGTATGTTTTTTTGTTGATTTGCAAATATATTTATGTCATAATGTATGTGTATGCCTATGGGAAAGGAGTGATCTCCATGGCAAAGCCTTTGGTTGCGATCGTCGGACGTCCCAATGTGGGAAAGTCTATGCTTTTCAATAAACTTACCGGTCACCGGACCTCTATTGTAGAGGATACTCCCGGCGTGACCCGTGACAGGATCTACGGGGAATGTGAATGGTGCGGAAAAAGCTTTTCTTTGGTGGATACCGGCGGTATTGAGCCGGGAACAGACAGCGATATGCTGAAATTCATGCGCCGTCAGGCAGAGATCGGTATTGAGCTGGCAGACTGCATTGTTATGGTTACAGATGTCCGCGCCGGTGTTACAGCGGCGGATATGGATGTGGCTACCATGCTCCGTAAAAGCGGAAAACCGGTTGCCCTTGCGGTGAACAAGTGCGATTCCATAGGACCTGTAAATCCGGATGTCTATGAGTTTTACGGCCTTGGAATAGGCGATCTTTTTGAGGTCTCTGCTGTTCACGGTCACGGCACAGGTGATCTGCTGGATTGGTGTCTTGCGAATATGCCTGAGGATACTGACGAGGAAGAGGACAGCGATGTTATCAAAGTAGCGATCGTGGGAAAACCCAATGTGGGCAAGTCCAGCCTGTTAAACCGGATCCTGGGAGAGGAGCGGGTCATCGTTTCAGATGTAGCCGGTACGACCCGGGATGCTATTGACTCGGAATTTGAGAATGAGACCGGAAAGTACTGCTTTATTGATACCGCCGGTATGCGCAGAAAAAGCAAGGTCGATGATCTGATCGAAAAATATTCCAACATGCGTACCATCAATGCTATTGAACGGGCGGATGTTTGCCTGATCCTTGTAGATGCCAATGAGGGCGTTACCGAGCAGGATACCAAGATCGCCGGACTTGTCCACGAAGCGGGTAAGGCAGCGATCATTGTCGTCAACAAATGGGACGCGGTGGAGGATAAGGAAACCAACACCATGCGGGACAGGGAACTGGGTGTCCGTGACGGTTTGAGCTATATGACCTATGCTCCGGTGGTGTTCTTGTCCGCGCTGACCGGTCAGCGTGTAGACAAGCTGTTCCAGGTCATTCAGGATGTATACCGTCAAAATACCAGCCGGATCACCACAGGCGCGCTGAACAGTGTGCTGGCAGATGCTACTGCCCGTGTCCAACCCCCCACAGATAAAGGCCGCCGGCTGAAGATCTACTATATGACCCAGGCAGGTACAAAACCCCCTCATTTTGTTATTTTCTGCAACGATGCCCGTCTGTTCCACTTCTCCTATCAGCGATATCTGGAAAACCAGATTCGGGAAGTGTTTGGCCTGGAGGGCACACCGGTGCGGATCACCATTCGCCAGAAGGGCGATAAGGAGGATTGACCCATGTGGTTATCGGTATTACTGGCTGTACTGATTGCATATTTGCTGGGCAATCTGAACGGCTCTATTTGCGTGTCTAGGCTGATGCGGGATGATGTCCGTGACCATGGCAGCGGAAATGCAGGCCTTACAAACTTTATCCGCAATTACGGCTCCGGAAAGGCGCTGGCAGTGATCCTTCTGGATGCAGGCAAGACCACAATAGCTTGCTTTGTCGGAAAGCTTTTGCTTGCTCCCTACGGGATGGCTCTGGAAGGCACCATGATCGCCGGAACAGCAGTAATGCTGGGACATGATTTTCCTGCGTTCTCCAATTTTAAAGGGGGCAAGGGGATCCTTAGCGGTTTGTTTATTGCGCTTATGGCTGACTGGCGGATCGCGGTAGTGATTCTTGGAATCTTCGCTGCGGCATACTTCGCCACCCAATATGTTTCCCTCGGTTCTGTGTTGGCGGCGATCGCCTTTGGCGTTGGCTTTGCTGTGCTGCACCACGACAGCTTGTGTGTGATGCTGTGCGGTCTGTTCATGGCTGCCTTAACGGTATTCATGCACCGGGGCAATATTCAGCGTTTGTTGAAGGGTGAAGAAAGAAAGACCGATCTGTTTGCGAAAGGAAAAAAAGAAGAATGAAGACAGCAGTAATTGGAAGTGGAGCATGGGGAACAGCATTGGCCCTTTGCCTGCATAGAAACGGTCATGAAGTAACTATCTGGACATTTGAAAAGGAACTGATCGAAGATATTCGCACAACCAGACATAATCCCCGGCTTCCCGGAGTGGAGTTGCCTGCGGAAATTCAGATCAGTGGAGATTATGCATGCGCGGAAGACTGCTCCCTGGTGGTCATTGCCAGTCCGTCTTTTCCTATGCGCAGTGTTTGCCGTGGCGTAGCGCCCCACCTTGCAAAGGACGCGGTTGTTGTTTCCGTTACCAAGGGTATTGAACAGAATACCTGCCTGCGTATGAGTCAGATCGTTGAGCAGGAGACTGGAAAAGAGGTAGTTGTGCTGTGCGGACCCAGCCATGCAGAGGAAGTGGCGCTGAACCTGCCCACCGGCTGTTTGGCTGCATGCCAGAACCGCGAACTGGCAGAGTTTGTCCAGCACGCGTTTATGTCTGATACCTTCCGGATCTATATCAGTCCGGATGTGGTAGGCGCGGAGCTGGGCGGTGCGCTGAAAAACGTCATTGCTCTGTGCGCTGGCATTTCTGACGGTTTGGGCTTTGGGGACAACACCAAGGCTATGCTGATGACCAGAGGTCTTACGGAAATTGCCAGACTTGGTGTTTCTCTGGGTGCGAAAACAGAGACTTTTGCTGGACTAACCGGCGTAGGCGATCTGATCGTTACCTGCACATCCATGCATTCCCGGAATCGCCGGGCAGGCATCCTCATTGGACAGGGCAAGACACCGGAGGAAGCCATGAAGGAAGTGGGCGCTGTGGTGGAAGGCTACTATGCGGCGGAAGCTGCATGGAATCTTGCCCAAAAACAGGGCGTAAAACTTCCTATCGTCCGCGCGGCATACAGAGTACTGTATGAAGGCATGGATGCAAAAGGGGAAGTGCAGAAGTTGCTGCAAAGACAGCAGGGCCCCGAGGCTGAAAATGCCGGCTGGTAGTAAAAAATAAAACCACGGTGAGTTTACTCACCGTGGTTTTTGCTTTAAGAAAATAAAAACGGCATTGCCGAGAGGCAATGCCGTAATATGTGTAGCAATTAGACAGCGCGCTCCACCTTGTTAGAACGGAGGCAACGAGTACAAGCGTACACATGGCACGGAGTACCGTTCACAATGGCCTTGACCCGCTTGACATTGGGCTTCCAAGTCCGGTTAGAACGTCTGTGAGAGTGGGAGACCTTAATACCAAAGGTAACACCCTTGCCACAGTAATCACACTTCGCCATTCACTGCACCTCCTATCCGCATAATGGCTCGATAAAATCACGCCCTTAACAGGCGCTTAGATATGATAACAAAGTTTGCTGAAAAAAGCAAGTGTTTTTTTGGAAAAATTTTTGTTTTTTGAAAATAATGTTGATATTCCATCCTTTGGCAGGTATAATAACCTCAAAGATCGACCTGGGGGTGAGTAAAATGTCAGATATGTACTCCGTAGCACTGTCAAAGCTGGTAAATGAATTTCAGCTTGAGGTGGTATATGCTTCCACAGATTATGAATCCATTCAGCTCACAGTAGAGGATGTGGCAAGACCCGGTTTGCAGCTGGCCGGATACTTTGATCACTTTGAGCCTATGCGACTGCAGGTTTTGGGCAATGTGGAGATCAGTTATCTGCAAAAGCTGGATGAGAAGGAACGCTCAGTGGTTTTTGACAGACTGTTTTCCTATAAGTTTCCGGCATTGCTCATCGCCCGGAACATGCCGCCGAGCCCTGAGTGTCTGGAAATGGCAAAGAAGCATAATATTACGGTTTTGCGCAGTCCGGAAGTCACCAGTACCATCGTCTCAGCGATCATTGCCTATTTGAAAGCGGAGCTTGCTCCCCGGATCACCCGCCATGGTGTGTTGGTGGAAGTATACGGCGAAGGTCTGCTGCTGATTGGCGACAGCGGTATCGGTAAAAGCGAGGCAGCTGTTGAGCTTCTGAAGCGTGGACACCGGCTGATCGCGGATGATGCGGTGGAGATCCGCAGAGTTTCCAGTAATTCTCTGGTAGGAACAGCTCCCAATCTGATCCGCAACTATATTGAGCTTCGTGGCATCGGTATCGTGAATGTGGCAAAGCTTTTCGGTATGGGAGCGGTCAAGGCGGAAAATGAAATCAATCTGGTGATCAACATTGTACCGTGGAAGACCTATGAGGTCTATGACCGACTTGGCCTTGAAGATCAGCATATGGATATTCTGGGGGTCCAGATCCCCATGAACACCATTCCCATTACCCCGGGCAGAAACCTGGCGGTGATCCTGGAGGTGGCGGCTATGAATAACCGCCAGCGGAAGATGGGCTATAACCCTGCAAGAGAGTTTACCGAGCAGCTTGACCGTCATTTTGAGCAGAACAGCGAGCAGTAAGGATTTTTATGAAGGAATTTACCATAGGTGTGAATGATGCCGGACAGCGGCTGGACCGATTTCTGGCAAAGGCTGTTCCTTTACTCCCGGCATCCTTGGCGCAGAAATATATCCGCATAAAACGGATCAAACGGAACGGGGCTAGAACGGAACGGGATACCCGGCTGCAGGAAGGCGATGTCCTTCAGCTGTATATTAACGACGAATTTTTTGATACCCCCCGGGAGGATAACGGATACCTGACAGTGGCAGCGCCCAAGCTGAATGTGGTCTACGAGGATGAAAACATTCTGCTTGTGGACAAGCGGCCGGGACTGGCGGTCCATCCCCATGACGGCGCGGAATACGGAAGGACGCTGATCGACCATATTCAGGCGTACCTCTACCAGAAGCGGGAGTGGAATCCTAGAGGGGAGAATGCCTTTACCCCGGCCTTGTGTAACCGGATCGACCGCAATACCGGCGGCATCGTTATTGCGGCAAAGACCGCAGAAGCCCTGCGGGTGCTAAACCAGAAGATCAAGGACAGGGAGATGGATAAACGGTATCTGGCTGTTGTGGAGGGAACACCCAAGCCACCCAAGGGCAGCTTAAAGGGGTACCTTTTCAAGGATGCCAAGAAAAACCGTGTGTTTGTGACCGATACACCCCAAGCCGGTGCAAAAACCTGCCAGACCAATTATGTTACATTGGCAAGCAGAAATGGTCTGTCCCTTGTGGAGTGTGAATTAATTACAGGCAGAACCCACCAGATCCGCGCCCAGTTTGCCCACGCCGGACACCCACTGCTGGGTGACGGCAAATACGGAAAGCTGGACAAGCGGTTTGACCGGAATTATCAGGCGCTTTATTCCTATAAGCTTACATTTACCTTTACCACCGACGCAGGAAGTCTTGACTATCTGAACGGAAAAAGCTTTCAGGTAGAGCAGGTGGATTTTGTAAAAGAATATTTCCCGGACAAAAAGATATGAAAAATGCGGAAGGTTTTCCTTCCGCATTTTTATATAACATGGGTGATCGTTCCGCCGCCGATGACTAGATCGCCGTCATACAGCACAACGGCCTGCCCTGCGGTGACAGCTCTCTGCGGCTCATCAAATTCTATCCGGTAGATGCCGTTCTCTTCGGGGTAGACAGTAGCGGGCTGCTCCGTGTGGCGGTAACGGATCCGGGCGTTGACTCTTATGGGCGCGTCCGGGGCGGGGAAGGGAAACCAACTCCAATCGTTTGCATGAAGGGTGGAGGAGAAAAGGGATTCATTGGAGCCGACAGTTACAGTGTTTTTCTGCATGTCCTTGGCGCATACATATACCGGCTGTCCCATTGCCAGCCCAAGTCCTTTGCGCTGACCGATGGTATAACTGACTGCACCATTATGCCTGCCGACCACATTCCCGTTTTCGTCTAAAAAGACTCCACCGGGATAGTCCTTGCCGGTGTAACGCTTCATGAACGCTACATAATCGCCGTCGGGGACAAAACAGATGTCCTGACTGTCCCGCTTTCGGGCGGTGACAAAACCCATTTCTTCTGCCGTCTGCCGTACCTGTTCCTTAGTCAGCTCACCCAAAGGGAATTTTGCGTGAGATAATTGTTCCTGTGTCAGACAGGCTAGGAAGTAGCTCTGGTCTTTGGATTTATCCACGGCTTTGCGCAGGAGATACCGTCCGGTGTCCGGGTCTTGAGAGATCCGGGCATAGTGACCGGTGACCACATGGCTGCATCCTAACAGCCGGGCTTTCTGCAACAGACTTTCAAATTTCAAGTACCGGTTGCAGTCGATACAGGGGTTTGGGGTAGCGCCGGATTCATAGCTGCGTACGAATTTATCAACGACCTTCTCCCGGAATTCTCCGGTAGAGTTGAATACATGGAAGGGAATACCCAGCTTATAGGCCACACTGCGGGCGTCTTCTGTATCGTCCAGACTGCAGCAAGTGCTTTCTTGTTCCAGACCAAGCAGGCTATTGTCGCACAGCCGCATGGTGGCGCCAATACAGTCCCATCCTGACTGCTGCATAAGATATGCCGCCACAGAGCTGTCTACGCCACCGCTCATAGCGATCAGTGCTTTTTCGGCTGTCATTGGTCCACCGCCTCCCGAATTTAATGAAAACATAGTATCACAGTCAGTCCACAAAAGCAAATATTTTGACGCAAATCGCTGCCTATATGGTTAATATATGAATAATAACAATAATTTTATGTAAACGATATAACACAATATCTTGCCAAATTATGGAAAAAATATACTATATATGTAAAAATAACAACTTTTTACCACTTAAAAAAGTAACAAAGTGTAATATTTTTTTTAAAAAGGGGGTTGCAATAAACGGGGTACTTTGGTATAATAGCGGGGAAATAGTGGTGAAAGGAGCATACATACGTGAAGAATAGATTAACCGGTCTTCTTTTGGCTGCTGCAATTTTTGTCGGCGTTGTCTGTCCCAGTGCGATCACTGCGTCTGCAGCGTCGGCTTTGGATACCAGCGATGCATGTATTGAGATGATCAAGGCAGAAGAGGGCTTTGTGAAAAAGCCTTATTGGGATTATGCCCAGTATACCATTGGTTATGGCACAAAATGCCCTGACAACATGGTTGATTATTATAATGAACACGGAATTACCGAGGAAGAAGCGCTCAAAATGCTTCGTTCCCATTTGGACGGAATTGAAAAACGACTGAATGAGGATCTGATCGATAAGTTCCAGCTGGCTCTGGGTCAGAATCAGTTTGATGCATTGGTAAGCTTCTCCTATAACTGCGGAACAGGCTGGATCTATAATGAAACAGACAGTCTGCGCAGAGCGATCCTGACGGGCGCGTCCGATAACGAGATCATTTACCGCTTTAGTCGCTGGTGTAACGCAGGCGGTCAGGTGAAGACCTTTTTGCTTACCAGACGGCTTTCCGAAGCGAACATGTATATAAACGGCGTGTATTCCCGGAAAGTTCCCGAGAATTACGGCTATGTGCTTTATGATGCCAACGGTGGCAAGTCCGATCCCAATGTCCAGGGATATGATGCCAACCTGACTGCGGCTATTATTCCTACACCTACATACGCAGGATATACCTTTGACGGTTGGTACACAGCAAGAACCGGCGGAACAAAGGTGACAGTTTTGGATGCCAGTGTTCGGAACACAAGACTGTATGCCCACTGGCTGGATGGCGAGGGAAAAGATCCCACTACCGGTGATAATGTAGAGGGCATAAAGATTACCGTCAATGCCAGTGATGTAAATATCCGCAGCGGTCCTGGTACTGGCTATACGGCTACCAGCACAGCCAATAAGGGCGATCAGTTTGTAATTACAGAAACTGCCACCGGAAGCGGATATACCTGGGGTAAATTCCATGCCGGCTGGATCGCGCTGAAATATACCAATTACGATGAAGTCGCAAACAAGGAAGATGCGCCTGTTGTTCCTGAAAAACCGGATAACACAGATAAGCCGGTGAGCAAGGATCCCGTAAAGGGAACGGTCAAGGTTTCGGACAGTCTGCGGATCCGTAAGGAAGCCAGCACCGGAAGTCCTGTTGCCGGATACTTGAAAAATGGAGACCGGGTGACGATTCTGGAGCAAAAGGTGGTTGGAGCGACTGTTTGGGGCAAGATCGATAAAGGCTGGATCAGCCTGGATTATGTTATCCTGGATAAGCAGGACGATACGCAAAAAGATCCTGAGCAGACTACACCCCCTGTAACAGAGCCCCCCGTTACCGAGCCTCCCGTAACCGAACCGCCTGTGACAGAGCCTCCTGTTACCGAGCCTCCTGTGACAGAGCCGGAGAAGCCCACTGTCTGGATCGGTACAGTTAAGGTCAATGATTTCCTTCGGGTGCGTTCCGGTGCGGGAACATCCTATTCCATTGCCGGATACCTCTCTCCCAATGCCAAGGTAACGGTTACGGAAAAGAAGAAGGTTGGAAGCACAGAATGGGGCAAGATCGACAAGGGTTGGATCAGCCTTGACTATGTCGTGTTTGACAGCAACAATACAACTCCGGCGACAAAGGTTACCGGTACCGTGAATGTTAAGGAATTCCTTCGGATTCGCAAAGGACCCAGCACCTCTTACGCTGTGGCAGGGTATTTAGGACCTAAGGATAAGGTGGAGATTCTGGAACAGAAAACTGTCGGCGGCACAGTATGGGGCAGAATCAGCAAGGGTTGGATCAGCCTGGACTATGTTATCTTAGACAAGCAGACAAACTCCAATTCCTCCGGCGGAACAAATACCAACACCAACCAGAGTACTACAAAGACTGTGACTGCAGACTGCCTGCGGATTCGCAGCGCAGCCGGTACAAGCAACCGGATCGTAGGCTACCTGTATGAGGGCGCTAAGGTCACGATTCTGGAACAGAAAACTGTTGGCGGCACAGTATGGGGCAGAATCAGCAAAGGCTGGATCAGCATGGACTATACGAAATAAGATAAAAAACACATCCGCGATAGCGGATGTGTTTTTTTGTTATTTACCGGGATTTCCGGCGGTATCGGAACCGTCACCGGAAAGACCCAAGCGGGCAGCGGCATCCTCACGCATTTTATACTTGAGGATCTTGCCTGCCGCATTCATGGGGAAGCTGTCCACAAATTCAATATATTTGGGAACTTTATGTCGCGCCATGCTTGCCTTGATATAGTCGGTCATTTCCTCCACCGTCACAGAGCCGGGGTTTTTCAGAATGATGCATGCCATGATCTCTTCGCCGTATTTCTTATCCGGCACACCGATGACCTGAACATCCTTGGTCTGGGGATGGGTGTAAATAAATTCCTCGATCTCCTTGGGGTAAATATTCTCACCGCCCCGAATAATCATATCCTTCAGACGACCGGTGATCCGGTAGTTGCCTTCCTCATCTTTGCAGGCAAGGTCACCGGAATGCAGCCAGCCATCGGCATCGATCGTACCAGCGGTGGACTGGGGCATCTTATAGTAGCCCTTCATGGTATTATAGCCTCTGGCACAGAACTCGCCGTTGACACCAGGGCCAACTTCCTCACCGGTTTCCGGATCTACGATCTTGCACTGGACATGGGGGAAGGCGTAACCCACCGTGTTGGTGCGGACATCCAGAGAGTCTGTCCATGCGCTCATGGTGTTACCGGGGGCGCATTCGGTCTGACCGTAGACACTGACGATGCCGTACATATTCATCTCATCCGGCTGGGCCGCCCGACGCATCAGCTCCGGGGGACAGCCTGCGCCTGCCATAATGCCGGTGCGCATGTGGGAGAAGTCGGTTTTCCGGTAATCCGGATGGTTGAACATGGCGATAAACATGGTAGGCACGCCATTGAACACGGTGATCTTCTCCTGATTGATACAGGCCAGGGAAGAGGTCGCTGAGAAGTAGGGCATGGGACACATGGTTGCGCCATGGGTCATGGAAGAGGTCATGGAGAGGGTCATGCCAAAGCAGTGGAACATGGGAACTTGGATCATCATCCGGTCAGCGGTGGAAAGACCCATCCGGTCACCGATACATTTTCCGTTGTTCACCACATTGTAGTGGGTCAGCATAACGCCTTTGGGGAAACCGGTAGTGCCGGAGGTGTACTGCATGTTGCATACATCGTCCGGGCGGACAGCAGCAGCCATCTGCGCAACCTGCTCCCGGCTGACCAGAGGGTATCTTGCCAGCGCCTCCTCAAAGGTCAGACAACCGGGCTGCTGGAATCCTACAGTAATGACATTGCGAAGGAAAGGCAGCCGCTTGCAGTGCAGAGGATCGCCTGCCTTCGTGGCGGCGATCTCCGGGCAAAGCTCGTTGATGATTTTGGCGTAATTGGAGTCCAGGCAGGAATCGATCATCACCAGCGTGTGGGTATCGGATTGCCGTAGCAGATATTCTGCTTCGTGGATCTTATAGGCGGTGTTGACTGTGACCAGTACAGCGCCAATTTTTGTGGTTGCCCAGAAGGTGATAAACCATGCCGGCACATTGGTTGCCCAGATAGCCACCTTAGAACCTGCTTTTACACCCAGGGAAACCAAAGCTCGGGCAAAGCGATCCACTTCCTCCCGGAACTGGGCATAGGTGCGGGTGTAATCCAGTGTGGTGTACTTGAAACAATACTGGTCGGGGAACTCCTCTGCCACCCGATCCAGAACCTGGGGGAAGGTGAGGTTGATCAATTCGTCTTTTTTCCAGATATACTGACCGGTACCGTCATGGTTAGGATAAAGGGTTTTCTTCATGCCCCGGGTGGAATGGAATCGGGCCATGTAATTGACAAAATAAGGGAAAATGATCTCCGGGTCTTGCAGATCTTCCAGCCATTCCGGCTTCCACTCCAGAGAGATAAAGCCGTCATAGTTGACGCTGGACAGCGCCAGTATAATCTCGTCGGTAGGCATAGTGCCTTCACCGATGAGCTGATAAGTGCCGTTGTCGTTGGAATCCCGCAGATGCACATGGCGTACATAAGCGCCGAGGTTCTTGATGGTGGTATCACCGGTCTCGCCAAAATCCCGATAGGGGTGATGGACATCCCACAAAGCACCCAGATTGTCGCTGGCAAACTGATCCAGCATGTTCCTTAATCGGGAGGTGTCCGCATAGATGCCGCTGGTTTTTAACAGCAGACATACCCCCGCTTTTTCGGCAATAGGGGTCAAGCCGCACAAAGCATTATGTACGGCATTTTCGTTGTCTGTCAAAGCGCAGGCTACTACATATTTTACCTGTGCGTTCCGGGCAACCTGGATCAAATCAGCAAGGATTGTAACGGCGTTGGGATCGGAAGATATATCCAAAGAAGTGTCGAAACAGGGAATGGTCAGTTTCTTTCCCCGCAGATCCCGAACGGTAGCTGCGGTTTGATAGGGATGGAAAGGGCCGCCTTTTGCCAGCATAGCATCGAATTTAGGTAAATTATAGACCTCAATGCCGGTAAACCCCATTTCCAATGCGGTATCGACCATTTTGTCCCATGTCAGGTTTGGCCAACCACGGGTGGAAAATGAGAGATTCATGCTTCATCCTCCTCATAAACGATCTTGTTCAAGGCGCTCAGGTATGCGTGAATACCGGCAGCCACAATGTCGGTGGAGATACCCTTGCCGGAGTAAACTTTTCCACCGCTGCGGAGCTTGACCACAGTCTGACCCATTGCCTCACGGCCCTCAGTAACCGCCTGCAACTGGAAATCGTCCAACTCATAATGCCGCCCGGTGATGCTTTCAATGGCAACAAAAGCGGCGTCGATAGGACCGTCACCGAAAGATACACCTTCCATAAGCTGATTATTCTTCATCAGCTTGATGTGGGCTGTGGAAGAAATGGTGTTGCCCGATGTGATCACAAAGGTATCCAGCTTATAGGTTGGGGGTACTTGCAGCGCAGCAGATGCAATAATAGCATCCAACTCCTTGGAACTGACCTGCTCTTTTTTTGCTGCGATCCCCCGGAATGCGTCATAAACTTTGATTCGGTCATCCTCGGACAGGTCGTAACCCAGCTGCTCAGCGACTTTTGCCACAGCAGAGATATCGTCGTGGGCGGTCAGATAGATGCCGGCGTCAGCTTGAGCAGCAGCCATGGCTGTGCCTTTGATTTTTCCGGTCTGGCAGATCTGGCAGGCCCGCTCCATGATCCGACTCAACTGAGTGATCTGGACAGGGCAGGTGACATTCAGACTTTCGCCTCTGGCAGAGAGAAGCTTGGCAAGATTTGCGATGCTGGCAGTGTCAATGGGGTACACAGCTGCTTTCAGTTCGGTGACACCCTCACACACAGATGCGATGGCGCAGGCGTCTGCCATTGAAAGTGCGTTGCAGCAGGACACGCCTACATTTACACCTTTCAGTTCAGGGATTGCATCATACTGTTCCTTGATAAATTGGGCAAACTCAGCAGGAAGCATAGAGCCGGCAGTGTCGCAGAGGGTAACGGTAGTTGCGCCGGCAGCAATAGCAGCCTTTACAGTGTCGGCAAGGAATATGGGGTCTGCCCGGGTGGCATCGTCAGCCAAAAATTCCACATCATTGCACAAGGCTTTACATGCAGTAATGGTGTCGGCAATGGCGGAGCGCATGGCATCCGGTTTCTTGTGGTACAGGTACTCCATCTGAACAGCACTTACCGCACCGCAGATCTGCAACCGGGGGGACTTTGCCTGCTGCAATGCAGACCAGACCTGAGCAGGGCTGTCCGGGGTCAGCTGGACAGGAACAGCAATCACACTGTTTGCTACGGCAGTGGCAACAGACTTGATCTGCAGACTGTCAATGCGGGGATTTTGAATGCCCTCCAATTCAATAACAGACACACCCAGCTTATCCAGCAGCTTAGCCAACTCGATCTTTTCCTTAAAAGACAGGCTGAAGCCATCAGCCACCTGCTTCATAGTAACATCAGACAGTTTAATTGTGTTCATAGCGACTACTCCTTATAATAAGATAAATGAAAAGTCCCTGAGATCCAAAGATCTCAGGGACGAAATTTCTTCGCGGTACCACCCTGATTACCTTCCCATAGGGAAGATCACTCTCAGACTCTAACAAGTCCCAGCCCGTAACGGGGGCAACCGGGTTTCATTACTGACAAAAGCGTTCACAAAACCGGCTCGGGAATCAGAATGCTCATATCTTCCGCACCGGCTCACACCAACCGCCGGCTCTCTGGAGCTTTCAATAAGGGCAAATTTCCGTCAATGCCTTTTTCTTATTTATGTATGTCATTTAAGCACAAAGAGGCAGATTTGTCAACAAAAATATGATAAATTCCTCATCTTTGAAAAATTGCACAAAAACGGAGAAAAATTTCCTTTATTCTTTGTCAGAAAAACATTTGACTTTTGTACGCGGACATGTTACAGTATTGTCACATAGTAAAAAAGCTTTGACGAAGACGGTCAGACATCTCTTGTTTTCAGAGAGTCGGTGGTTGGTGCAAACCGACAACAAGGCGTCTAAGACCTATCACTTCCGAGCCGGAGCGCTGAACTTTTGATTAGTAAGCTCTCCCGTTTGCCCGCGTTAAGGGATAGCGCTTGTTAGAGCGTGAAGTGACGGCTCAGTGTCGTAATTTGAGTGGTACCGCGGGTAATTTTACTCGTCTCAAGAAAGATCTTGAGGCGGTTTTTTTATTTTATGAAAGGAGAGATCTACCATGACAAACGCCAATTCTTCTACACAACTTATGGATATCGCAACCCGAATCAGAGGCATGCGAGAAATTTTGGGCTACAGTGTCCAGAAGATGGCTGAGCAGACGGAGGTAACGGAAGAGATTTACCGCCAATATGAATCCGGCAAGGTAGATCTGCCTTTTACATTCCTGCATAAGTGCGCCAAGGTGTTTGGCGTGGAGATCACCGTTTTGTTGGAAGGCCGTAGCGCAAAGCTTTCCGGATATACCGTTACCCGCCGGGGAAAGGGTCTTGTCACCGCCAGCGAGGACGGCATCACCATTCAGGACATGGCTCCCATGTTCCGCAAAAAGCTGGCTACCCCCTATTGGGTTACTTATAAATACTCCGAGGAACTTCAGGATAAACCTATCCACACCACCACCCACACCGGTCAGGAATTTGACCTGGTGGTCAAGGGTGCTATGCGCATCAAGGTGGGCGATCATGAGGAGATTCTGCGGGAAGGTGACTCTATCTTCTACAAGTCTTCCACACCCCACGGTATGATTGCCATTGACGGTCAGGACTGTGTTTTCCTTTCCATGATCATGGCTTCCGATACTACTGACCAGCCTCTGTACATTGGACAGAGCCACAAGGGCAAACGGTCGCAGGATCTGCTGTGCAACAAGTTTGTCAATGCGGTGGAAGACGAAAACGGCGTTATGCAGGGTGTTTCTTTCTCTGATGAGGAAGCCTACAACTTTGCCTTTGACACCGTGGATGCCATCGCAAGAAGAGAGCCGGACAAGCTGGCGATGGTTCATGTGGCAAACGATATGACTGAACGCCGTTTTACCTTTAAGGATATGAAGGACGCATCCTCCCAGAGCGCCAACTATTTCAAATCCCTGGGTATCAAACGGGGCGACAGAGTCATGCTGGTGCTGAAACGCCACTATCAGTTCTGGTTTGCAATTCTTGGTCTGCACAAGCTGGGCGCAATTGCAATTCCTGCTACCAATCAGCTGATGGAACACGACTTTGTGTACCGTTTTCAGGCAGCCGATGTCAGCGCTGTTTTGTGTACTGCCGACGGCGTGACCGCGGAGCAGATCGAGTTGGCAGAAAAGTCTGCAAACATCAGTCTGACAAAGGTTATGGTCGGTGGCAGCCGGGAAGGCTGGCACGACTATAACGAGGAGTACAAGCTGTTCAGCCGCCGGTATGAGCGTACCGAGGACGCTCCCTGTGGGTCTGATCCCATGCTGATGCTCTTCACCTCCGGCACTACCGGTTATCCCAAGATGGCGACCCATTCCTACAAATATGCGCTGGGTCACTATGTGACTGCCAAGTACTGGCATCTGTGCGAACGGGACGGTCTGCACTTTACAATTTCCGAAACCGGTTGGGGTAAAGCCCTTTGGGGTAAGCTCTACGGTCAGTGGCTGTGTGAGGGTGCTGTGTTTACGTATGACTTTGACCGGTTTGACGCAGAAAAGATCCTGCCTATGTTCAAAAAGTATAATATTACCACCTTCTGCGCACCGCCTACCATGTACCGCATGCTCATTAAGCAGGATCTGAGCAAGTATGATCTTAGCTCTATCCATCATGCCACCACAGCCGGCGAGGCGCTGAACCCCGAGGTATTCTATCAGTTTGAGAAAGCCACAGGTCTGCGGATCCATGAGGGCTTCGGACAGACCGAAATGACCCTGGGCATTGCCAATCTGTACGGCTCTAACATCAAGCCTGGCGCTATGGGTAAGCCTGTCCCTGGCTACGGCATTGATATTGTGGATCCCGACGGAAACCCCGTTGAAGACGGTGTCAACGGCGAGATCGTTATCCGTACTGAACCCAAACCCACCTGTGGCGTATTTTTGGGATATTATCGCAATCAGGAAGCAACCGATGCTGTATGGCATGACGGTATGTACCATACCGGCGATGTAGCTTGGCGTGATGAGGACGGCTACTATTGGTATGTTGGCCGCGCCGACGATGTGATCAAGTCCTCCGGCTACCGGATCGGACCCTTCGAAATTGAGTCTACCATTATGGAGCTGCCCTATGTTTTGGAGTGCGGCGTTTGCGCTGCTCCTGACGAGGTTCGTGGACAGGTGGTCAAGGCTTGTATCGTGCTGGTCCCCGGCACAGAAGGCACGGAGGAACTGAAGAAGGAAATTCAAAATTATGTCAAGACCCATACCGCACCTTACAAGTATCCCCGGATCGTGGAATTCCGCAAGGAACTGCCCAAGACCATCAGCGGTAAAATCATGAGAAACAAGTTGTAATTATATTGACATTTTTGAAGAAAAATGGTATGATTCCTGGTAAGTAAAAGGCTAAGATGGAGAAGAACGGATGTACCCCTGTTCTCAGAGAAATGGCGGTTGGTGCGAGCCATGGCAGAAGCATCCTGTTTGTCACTCCGGAGCCGAAAGGAAGAACGCGTCTGCAAGTAGACCCTTTCCGCGTCAGCTGCGTCAGTGCTTAGGGTGTGTTGGCACCCAATAAGTGGTATCTGCTGTGAGGCAGATGCAATTTGAGTGGTACCGCGGGTTCTAGGCTCGTCTCAAGGAATCAATCTTTGAGACGGGCTTTTTTGCCCTTTTCTCGGAAAACCGGAGGTAAGACCAATGGAGCAGAATATGACCGGCGCAGATTTTAAGACAAAAGAGGTTGCAGCCAGAATTCGGGAACTCCGTCTTGTTACAGGATTGAGCATCGCAGAAATGGCTCGCCGCACCAATCTGACCGAAGAAGAATATACACAGTGTGAGGAAGGTAATCGCAGCTTAAGTATTGCATTTTTGTACCGCTGCACTTTGAGCTTTGGCGTGGATATGGGTGACTTGTTGGAGGGTCACAGCCCCAAGCTTCGTTCCTACGCATTGACCCGCAGGGGAGAGGGACAGCGGATCGAAGAAGCCCATCATATGATCGGCTTTAACTTGGCTGCCGGTTTCCGTAATCGCATTGCGCTGCCGCTATATATGCAGCTGAAATACCGTGACGGTGCCGAATATGAGGATATTGAGCTGGTGACCCATGAGGGTCAAGAGTGCGATATCGTCCTCAGCGGCCATATGCGCATCCAGATCGGCGAGCACAGCGAGATCCTGAACCCCGGCGACTGTATTTACTACGATTCCTCCACACCTCACGGCATGATCGCTGTTGACGGTGAGGACTGCGCATTCTATGCTATCGTTCTTTCCAACTCTGCCGCTCGTGAGGGCGAGCAGGCTGCAGAAGTGGCAATGCCCATGCAGAAGCAGCCGGAGTCTGATAAGGTTCGGCGGATCTACCGTGACTTTATTACCCCCACCGTCACCGATGGCCGTTTGGAGAAAATTGCATTCCAGAATCAGGAGAAGTTTAACTTTGCCTTTGATGTGGTAGACGCTTTGGGTGAGAGTAAGCCCGATAAGCTGGCAATGATCCATCTGTCTGAGGACGGGGAAGAGCGCCGCTTTACATTCCAGGATATCAAGAAAGAGTCTGCCAGGGCAGCCAACTATTTCAAGTCCCTGGGCATCAAGCGGGGCGACCGGGTGATGCTGGTGCTGAAGCGCCACTATCAGTTCTGGTTTGCTATGCTGGCTCTGCATAAACTGGGCGCTGTGGCGATCCCTGCTACTAATCAGCTCCTGGAGAAGGATTATACATACCGATTCACAGCCGGCAATGTGAAAGCAATCGTTTGCACCGCCGACGGCGATGTGGCAGATGCGGTGGATGCCGCTGCCGCTCAGTGCCCCGGATTGGAGCTGAAGATCTTGGTGGGTGGAAGCCGCCCCGGCTGGCACGACTTTAACGACGAGTACACCATGTTCAGCAGTCACTTTAACCGGACAGAGGACACTCCATGTGGTTCTGATCCTATGCTGATGTACTTTACATCCGGCACATCCGGTTATCCCAAACTGGCTGCCCACAACTACAAATATCCTCTTGGACATTTCATCACCGCCAAGTACTGGCACAGGGTCAATCCTGACGGCTTGCACCTGACCATTTCCGATACCGGCTGGGCAAAGGCAATGTGGGGTAAGCTCTACGGACAGTGGCTGTGCGAGGCAGCAATCTTTGTATATGACTTTGACCGGTTTGATGCAGAGAAGATCCTGCCCCTGTTCCGTAAGTACAATATCACCACCTTCTGCGCACCGCCTACTATGTACCGCATGCTTATCAAGCAGGATATCAGCCGATTTGATCTTAGCTCCATTGAGCATGCGTCCACGGCAGGTGAGGCGCTGAACCCGGAGGTGTACCGCCAGTTCCAGAAATCCACGGGACTTCAGATCATGGAGGGCTTCGGTCAGTCCGAAAGCACCTTGATCATCGGCAATCTTACCGGCGGCAGCCACAAGCTGGGCTCTATGGGTAAGCCCGTGCCTTTGTATGATGTGCATCTTTTGGATCCCGATGGGGAAGAGGTCGCTACCGGTGAGACCGGCGAGATCTGTATCAACATTTCCGAAGGCCTTCCCTGTGGTCTTAGCTACAGCTATGAGGGCAGCCCTGATATTACCGCTGAAACATGGCGTGACGGCTTCTACCACACCGGCGATCTGGCGTGGAAGGACGAGGAAGGCTTCTTCTGGTATGTGGGTCGTGCCGACGATGTGATCAAGTCCTCCGGTTACCGGATCGGACCGTTCGAGATTGAGAATGTCATCATGGAGCTGCCTTATGTTCTGGAATGCGGCGTTTCCGCTGCTCCTGACGAGATCCGCGGTCAGGTAGTTAAGGCAAGCATTGTACTTGTCAAGGGCTATGAGGGAACAGATGTGCTCCGCAAGGAAATTCAGGACTATGTCAAGTCCCGGACCGCACCTTACAAATACCCCCGAATCGTGGAATTCCGGGAGTCCCTGCCCAAAACCACCAGCGGTAAGATCATCCGAAAGAAGCTGTGATCTATGGAACATAAGCGACTTACACTTTTTGCAGGTCACTATGGCAGCGGCAAGACAAACATTGCCGTAAACTATGCCATCGCCCTTGCCGAAGAAGGAAAGAAGGTCTGCATAGCGGACTTGGATATCGTGAATCCCTATTTCCGCACCAAGGACAGCGCCAAAGAGCTGGCCAAAGCCGGCGTAGAACTGGTATCTCCTCAGTTTGCCAATACCAATGTAGACCTGCCAGCCCTCCCGGCAGAGGCCTACAAGCTGGTGACAGACCGGAATACCTATGGCATTATGGATATCGGCGGCGATGACCGGGGCGCCTATGCCTTGGGCAGATATGTGCCTGCTATCAAAGAAGAAAACTGCTACCGGATGGTGTTTGTAGCCAACTGCTACCGCCCCCTGACCCGGACACCGGAGGAGGCGCTGGAGGTTATGGGTGAAATTGAAGCCGCCTGCGGGCTGCAATTTACCGATATCATCAACAACTCCAACTTGGGTAGCGAAACTACCCCGGATACCGTATTATCATCTGTTGAGTATGTGAATAAGCTCAGCCGTCTCAGCGGACTTCCTGTTTTTGCCCATACGGCAATGCAGTCTGTGGCAGAGGCGCTCAACGGTAAGCTATCTCCCGTTTTACCCTTACAGCTGCAGGAAAAATACTTTGATTTACCATCCCAGAAGCCGGGCAACCGACCTCTGTGGGGATAAATAAAACCCAAGGAGGAATCCAAATATGGCAAAAGTAACATTCCGAACGGATTGGTGTAAAGGCTGTGGCCTGTGTGTGGACGCCTGTCCCAAGGGCTGTCTGACCATCGCCTCGGACACCATTAACAAAAAGGGTTATTCCCCGGCTGTGATGACTGATCAGGAAAAGTGCATTGGCTGCGCTTTCTGCGCTACCATGTGTCCTGACTGTATCATCACCGTAGAAAAGTAAGGAGGCGCACCATGGCAGAAAGAGTATTAATGAAGGGCAACGAAGCCATTGCAGAGGCCGCCATCCGTGCCGGCTGCCGCCATTACTTCGGCTACCCCATCACCCCCCAGACAGAGATCGCCGCATATATGGCAAAGAAGATGCCTAAGATCGGCGGCGTGTTCCTGCAGGCGGAAAGTGAGATCGCATCCATCAATATGGTCTACGGCGCTGCCGCTGCAGGCGTCCGTGTTATGACCTCTTCCTCCAGCCCCGGAATTTCCCTGAAGGCTGAGGGCCTGAGTTATATCGCAGGCTCTGATGTACCTGCCCTTGTTGTCAATGTCCAGCGTGGCGGCCCCGGTCTGGGCGGCATCCAGCCTTCTCAGTCCGACTACTTCCAGGCTACCAAGGGCGGCGGACACGGTGACTACCGGATGATCGTCCTCGCTCCCGCCTCTGTGCAGGAAATGGCAAGCCTGACCATTAAAGGCTTCAATCTGGCGGATAAGTACCAGATGACCTCTATGATCCTTGCCGACGGTACCATCGGACAGATGATGGAGCCTATTAGCTTCGAGGATGCTGAGATCGAGGTTTATGAAAAGCCCTGGGCGCTCACCGGAACCAAGGGTGAGAGAAAGCACAACATCGTCAACTCCCTGTACTTAAAACCCGACGAATTGGAAGTGAAGAATTTCCAGCGCTACGAGCGTTACAAGGTTGTTGAAGAAAACGAAGCAATGTGGGAAGAGTACATGATGGAGGATGCAGAGCTGTGTGTAGTAGCCTTCGGTATTGCCTCCCGTGTTGCAAAAAATGCAGTGGTGGCTGCCCGAAACGAGGGCATTAAGGTTGGTCTGATTCGTCCCATTACTCTGTGGCCCTTCCCCAAGGATGCTCTGCTGGCTGCTGCAGATAAGGTAAAGGGCTTCATCTCCGTGGAGCTGAATATGGGTCAGATGATCGAAGATATCCGCCTGTATACCCAGTGCAAGAAACCGGTTGGTCTTTGCAACCGCTGCGGCGGCATGATCCCCAGTCCCGACGAGGTTCTGGAGAGCATCCGCAATGCTGAGAAAGGAGTGTTCTGATTATGGCAGTTGTATTTGAAAAACCCAAGTCCTTAGCAGACATTCCTCTGCATTACTGCCCCGGCTGCCCCCACGGCATTATCCACCGTCTGGTGGCAGAAGTCATGGATGAGCTGGGCATTGAAGGTAATACCATCGGCGTCGCTCCTGTTGGCTGCGCTGTTATGGCATACGACTACTTCAACTGTGATATGATCGAGGCTGCCCACGGCAGAGCTCCTGCTACTGCTACCGGTATCAAGCGCAGCCGTCCGGAGAACATCGTCTTTACCTATCAGGGTGACGGTGACTTGGCTTCCATCGGTATGGCAGAAACGGTCCACGCTGCTGCCCGTAACGAAAACATCACTGTTATCTTCGTCAACAATGCCATCTACGGCATGACCGGCGGTCAGATGGCGCCTACCAGCCTTCCCGGTCAGGTGACCCAGACTTCCCCCTATGGTCGTGATGTCAACCACTGCGGTTGGCCCATCAAGGTCTGCGAGATGCTCTCCACCTTGGAAGGCCCCGAGTATATCACTCGTGTGGCTGTGAATAATGTGAAGAATGTCAACCAGGCAAAGAAGGCGATTAAGAAGGCGTTCCAGAACCAGATCGACGGCAAGGGCTTCTCCCTTGTGGAAGTTGTTTCTGCCTGCCCCACCAACTGGGGCATGACTCCCCAGAAGGCGCTGGAGTGGGTGGCAAGCGACATGCTGCCATACTATCCCATCGGCGTTTACAAGGACAGAACCGCTGCAAAGGAGGCTGAGGCAAAATGAAAACCACTCAGATCCTGATTGCAGGCTTCGGTGGACAAGGCATTCTGTTTGCCGGCAAATTCCTGGCTTACAAAGGCTTGACCGAAGACCTGCAGGTCTCCTGGCTTCCTTCCTACGGCCCGGAGATGCGTGGCGGCACAGCCAACTGTAATGTTATCCTTTCCAATACCCCCGTAGGCAGTCCGATCATTACTGAACCGGATGTGCTGATCGCCATGAATCTGCCCTCCCTGCAGAAGTATGTGGACACCGTTGTTCCGGGTGGTCAGATTTATCTGGATTCCTCTCTCATTGACGCCAAAGTGGAGCGCACCGATGTAGAAGTATTCTACATCCCAGCTACTCAGATGGCAAAGGATAATGAGATCGCAACCCTTGCAAACATGATCATCATGGGCCATGTATTGCAGAACCATCCCGAGCTTTCCTTTGACGGCACAGAGGCCGTTGTGGGCAAGCTGGTACCCCCCAAGAAAGCCGCTTTGGTGGAATTGAACTTGAAGGCGCTGACTTTGGGTAAAAACTATTCCGTGTAAACCTGTCTAAATGGCAGAAAAAATAAGGAGGAAACTAATTATGAATGCAATGACCGAAATGAGCAAATACCGTCATGAGAAAGTCCTGTTTATTAACAACGAGAAAGCCGGCCTGAAAGCCATTATCGCTGTTCATAACACCAACCTCGGCCCCGCCATCGGCGGCTGCCGTCTGTTCCCCTACGCATCTTATGACGATGCGCTGTTCGACGTTCTGCGTCTGAGCCGCGGCATGTCCCATAAGAACGCAGTAGCCGGCCTGCCTCACGGCGGCGGTAAGGGCGTTATCATCGCTGACCCCTCTCAGAAGACCGAAGCTATGTTCGAGGCCTTTGGTGAGGCTGTCAACAACCTGGGCGGCGACTACATCACTGCTGAGGATGTGAACACCGACTGCGACGATGCGCTGGTGATGCTGCGCAAGACCAACCACATCTGCGGTCTGCCCCAGAACAGCGGCGACCCCTCTCCCTTCACCGCTCGCGGTGTATGGCAGGGCATCAAGGCTACCGCTAAGGTCGCTCTGGGTACTGACTCTCTGGAAGGCTTGACCATTGCTGTTCAGGGTCTGGGTAAAGTCGGTTATGACCTGTGCCGTCACCTGCATGAGAGCGGCGCTAAGCTGATTATCGCAAACCGCAGCAATCAGGCTATGGCTCAGAAGGCAGCTGAGGAGTTTGGCGCTGTGATCGTTCCCACCGAGGAAATCTATGCGCAGGAGTGCGATATCTTCTCTCCCAACGCAATGGGCGCGATCCTGAACCCCACCACTATCCCCATGCTGAAGTGTAAAGCTGTTGCCGGTGGCGCTAACAACCAGATTTTGGATGATGCTTCCGGTATCGCTCTGAAGCAGCGCGGCATCTTCTATGCTCCCGACTTCGTAATCAACGGCGGCGGCGTTATCAATGCAGCAGCTGAGGTTGACGGACCTTACAACAAGGACGACGTCCTTGCCAAGGTGGACAACATCTACAACTCCATCGAGCATATTCTCTCCGAGTCCAAGAAGACCGGCGAGCCTGAGGGCGTTATCGCTACCCGTTACGCTGAATCCCTTATCTACAAATAAGATACATAAAAACCCGATCCTCACCGTGAGGATCGGTTTTTTTCTATAAGTATTTACGCATTTGGATCTTGGGCTCTGTTTTGATAATTTCGTAGCCCCGTTTTCCGTAAAGGGAGAGGGCGGCCTTATTTGTATCGTTGGTATGTAGATGAAACTCGGTCATGCCTGCCTGTTTTGCGGCATCTTCAATGGCGTCCATGACTTGGCTGGCGTATCCTCGTCCGCCATATCCGGGAACGGTTGCCAGAAGGTCCAGATAAGCGGCAGTTTCTGTCAGGAAGTGATAATAGAAGATTGCAGCACAGACCAGTTGGTCATCCTCTTTAATACCGTATACAAACCCCCGTTCCAGATTGTTGGTTGCAAATTCCAGCATATCCACACGCTGAGACAGGGGGACAGGCAGGGTTTTGTCGATTTGATGGAGAAAAGTCATTACGGCGTCAATATCTTTGCAAATAACGATGTTCGTCTTTTCGTTCATAGCAGCCTCCATTATGAATTGACAACATTGATCGGTGTGTTGTTTATAAACTGATGGATATTGTTAAGCGTAATATCAATGATCCGTTGACGCGCCTCAATGGGTGCCCACGCCATGTGAGGGGTCAAAATACAGTTGGGGGCGGTGAGCAGGGGGTTCAAGGGAGAGATCGGTTCTGCCGAGACCACATCCGCGGCAAAGCCGCCAACTTTCCCTGTACCCAAAGCAAAGGCAAGAGCATCTTCGTCAATGAGACCGCCCCGGGCGGTGTTCAGCAAAAACACACCGTCTTTCATTTTGGCAATGGAGTCCCGGTTGATGATCTTCTCTGTCTCCGGGAAGAGAGGACAGTGAAGAGAAATCACGTCAGATCCGGAAAGAAGTTCATCCAGTGAAACATATTGAGCAAGCGCTGAGTCCTCTTCTCTGACAGTACGACTGTATGCAAGCACTTTCATGCCCATTGCTCCGGCAATTTTGGCAACGGCCTTGCCGATTTGCCCAAATCCGATAATGCCCAAGGTTTTTCCTGCAAGCTCTGTCTGCCGGGTATACCAGAAGCAGAAATCGGGACAGTTGCACCAGTCGCCCCGATGAACAGCCTGACTGTGCGCCCCAGTCTGATGGCAAAGCTCCAGAAGCAGAGCAAAGGTAAACTGGGCTACCGATGCGGTGCTGTACGCAGGTACGTTGCAAACGGTGATGCCCCTTGTCTTTGCGGCAGTAAGGTCTACCACGTTGTATCCGGTTGCCAGAACGCAGATCAAGCGGAGATTCGGACAGGCATCCAGCAGTTCTGCGGTGATGGGGGTCTTGTTGATCAGCACGATTTCCGCATCCCCAATGCGGGCTGCGGCTTCTGACGGATAGGTTCTGGGATAGACTGTTACTTCTCCAAAACGCTTAAAGCAATCCCAAGAAAGATCGCCGGGATTGACCGCGTGACCCTCCAGAATAACGATTTTCATAAGATTCCTCCTTTTTAGGGGCAAGACTTGAAAAACAACCGGTTTTTTGCTAGGATAAGAAAAAACAGTTGGAGTGTTTTATGGAACTTTTGTATGCAGATGAATCCATCGCCGTTTGCGTTAAGCCGCCCCGCGTTCTCTCCACAGATGAGCCCGGCGGCATGCCGGAACTGGTGCGGCAGGCACTGGGGGAAGAAAAGGCTGAGGTGCGTACCGTTCACCGTTTGGATCGGGTAGTCAGCGGACTGATGGTCCTTGCCCGATCCGCCGGGGCGGCGTCGGAACTGTCCCGACAGATCCGGGAAGGAGAATTTGAAAAAGAGTATTTGGCAGTGATCCACGGAGCGCCGGAAGAAAAAACCGGCACACTAAAAGATCTTCTGCTGCGAAATAAGCAGGAGCGAAAGACCTATGTGGTCCGAGAGACGGCAAAGGGTGTGCAGGAAGCAATTTTGCATTATCAGACGATTGCACAAAAAGACGGCATGAGCCGTGTGCGGATTCAGCTGGAAACCGGCAGGACACACCAGATCCGCGCCCAGTTTTCCAGCAGGGGATTGCCTTTGGTAGGGGATAGAAAGTACAGCCTGTTGGAAGACAACTGTGAGATCGCCCTTTGGTCCTATCGGCTGGCTTTCTTCCATCCGAAAACCGGAAAGCCTATGGAGTTTGTGCTTGAGCCGCCTAAGAATTATCCTTGGACGGTCTGCTGAAGTAGCTTTTCCAAGGCAAATGAAAATGACTGATCCTGGGCGTCTTTTCGCTTGGTTGGCCCTTTTGTCCGTCCGCCTGTTGCCCGGAGTTTCCGCGCTTCGTGGCGCTGCAGGAGTAAGGCGTCAATATTATACGGGGTGTATTCCCAACCGTCCTGATGCAGTATCCTGGCGCTTCTGGCAAGACACATGGATGCCAGTCCGTAATCCTGGGTGATTACAATATCTCCCGGCGCGACCCGGTTGACCAGGGCATAATCAACACTGTCTGCCCCTTTGTCAAATATACGGGTTTCTGCATCCTCTAGACGTATGGTGTGGGCGGTGTCGCAAAGAAGAATACAGGGAACATGGTATTGTTTGCACAGCCTGACTGTAATGTCCACTACGGGGCAGGCATCTGCATCTACAAGCACCTTCATTTCCAACACCTCCGGGATGATTATACCACATAAACAACGAACAGGGAAGAGGAGATTGACCTATGGCAAACTATGAATTTTTTCAAAACAAATCGTGTGAATATTTCCCTTGCCATAAGGGAGCTGACCCGGAGAAGTTCAACTGTCTGTTTTGCTACTGCCCGCTTTATGCATTGGGTGATCGGTGCGGCGGCAGCTTTACATACACAAAGGACGGAATAAAGGACTGTTCCGGCTGCCTGCGTCCCCATCGGCGGGAGAATTACACAGACATCTGTCAGGGCATGAAAGCAATCCTGGAAATGGCAAAAAAGAAGTAAAGAAATACCCCTCTCAGCGGAGAGGGGTATTGATCATTTTGCGTAACTAAGAAGCTTCTCAGCGTCCAGTTTGTTGTATTTGCCGATGAAGCCGGCAAGCTCTGCGGCAATCTTTTTAGCACCGCCAACCTCGTTGCTCTCGATGTTTAAGGGGAGCAGGGGATCGTGGAGAGAAAGCCGGAGCAAGAACCAGCCGTTGCCGTGGTTTTCGTCCAGATTCACCCGGACACCCTCATAATTGCTGGGCGCCAAGGACCAGCCGGGCTGCTTTTCGGCATAAGCAGTCAGATCGTCAATGACTTGCTGACCGTAGGGTTTAAAGTCGTCCAGAAGAATGTTCATGCGGAACTCAACGCTCTCTGCCGGCTCTTCCAGCGTTTCGATCAGGGATTCCAGAGTATACCCCTCTTTTTTGCCACGTGCAAGCTCAATAAGCAGCTTGGTGACTAAGTAAGCGCCGTCGTCAAGGAAATAATTTTCCTTCAGTGCGCCGTGACCGGAGGTTTCGATGGCAAGCTGGCTGTCCTGTCCCAGACCGTTCAGGCGAACAGACTCGTTGATCACATTCCGGTAGCCACGCTTAAAGCGGTGGTGAACGCCGCCTTTTTCCACGATAAACTTGACAAGACCGGTGGAGGTGATGGAGTCAGTGACGATGGTGGTGCCAGGATGCTCCCGCAGGAGAATGGCTGCTAGCATGGCAATGATCCGGTTGCGGTTTAATTCACTGCCGTCAGAGAGAACTGCGCCTGCCCGGTCCACATCGGTGTCAAAGATAACACCAAGATCAGCATTTGTTTCCCGGACAGCCGCTGTAATGCTTTCCATAGCTTCTTTATCTTCCGGGTTGGGAATGTGATTGGGGAAGCTGCCGTCAGGGTCTAAGAAACGGCTGCCGTCGGTGATTGCACCCAGCGGCTTCAATACCTTATCAACATAAAAACCGCCTGCACCGTTGCCTGCGTCTACTACGATACGGAAACCTTCCAGAGGTTTTTCTTCGCCTGTGGCGCTGCGGATCTTGTTTGCCAGAATGGCTGCATAGGTGTTCATAAATTCGCCCTTAACCAAGGCGCCTGCCGCCATGCCGGTGGATTCACTACCCTCAGCAAAAGCAAGGATCTGGGCAATGTCTGCCTTTTCCAAACCGCCTGCGGGGGTGAAGAATTTAAAACCGTTGCGGTTGAAGGGCAGATGGCTGGCGGTGATCATTACAGAGCCGTCAAAATCGTAACCCTCAGTTACGGTGGCCATGAACATGGCAGGGGTGCTGGCCATGCCAAAATCTGTTACATCCAAACCTTCCTGCACCATAGCATCACAGATCCAGCGGCTTAAGGTCTCACCGGAGAGCCGGGAATCCCGACCAACGGCTACCCGTAGTCTGCTTGCTTTTATTGTCTTATTGACAAGCCATAGAGCAAAGCCTCTACCGATATCCCGGCAGACCTGCTCTGTCAGTGTAACAGGCTGACCCTCAATGCCTTCCAAAGCAACGCCCCGGATATCACTGCCGTTTTGTAATTTCTTATAATCCATATGTAGATCCTCCTGAGCTTGGCTTGTAAAACTATTGTATCACGAATTTATTAAGAATCAATAGTCCAAGGGGGACACCTCTTGATTTTTTGTATTTGCGCTGATATAATAAGCCAGTCATATGGAGGAGTACTCAAGTTGGTCGAAGAGGCGTGACTCGAAATCTCGTAGGCCGGGGAACCGGTGCAAGGGTTCAAATCCCTTCTCCTCCGCCAAAAAACCGACAAGCTTTTGCTTGTCGGTTTTTCATATTACTGTTCCTAGTATATGCAATCCATAATTAATCTTCAAAGGGGAACTTGTAGTCCAAACCACATTCATCACGCAGAGCGATGAATTCCTTTTGAATGGCTTCACCAATAGGAACGCCCAGATCCTTGCGCTCCTGCCAGGACAGCCATTCCTTTTCACCTGCGGTGTAGATCCGCTCAGCGCCGGGAGCCTTGGTGCTCTCCCGCAGCCCACGGCAGATGCCGCCGGCAGTTTCTTTAAAGGTGTCCAGACCCATGAAGAACTCGGGGTTGATTACGAAAAAGAAGTGGCCCAAACGGTAGAAATCATTCTCGCCCTTTTCGTTTTTACCAGACAGCGCCTTCATATAGGGACCGCCGGCCAGGGCGGCGGACAAAATCTCTACGATGGTGGTGAAGCCGTAGCCTTTGAAACCGCCGGTCTCCTCGCCTAAACCACCCAAAGGCGCCAGAGCGCAGTTGCCTGCCCGCATTTGCTTTAGGATCTCCGCAGACTCGGTCATAGTGCCGCCGTCCTTGGTTACGGTCAGCCCGGCGGGGGTGGGCTTGCCGGAACGGGCATAGAACTCGATCTTGCCGTTCTGGATGGTAGAGGTGGCGCAGTCAAAGTTAAAAGGGAATTCTTCGTCGGTGGGCATGGTGAAGGTCAGAGGGTTCGTGCCCATCATGGGCTCGACGCCGAAGGTAGGGGCGACGCTGGGGCGGGCGTTGGTGCCGGAAATGCCGATCATACCAGCCTTTTGTGCCATAGTGGTCCAGTAACCGGCAATGCCGTAGTGGGTAGAATTCAGGATCGTACCACCGGCCATGCCATAAACCTTAGCCTTCTCGATCAGCATCTCCATCATCTTGTGGGATGCCACCATACCCATGCCGTTGTTGGCGTCCATAACTACGGTAGTGGGAGTTTCTTTAAGAATATCAAT
The DNA here is from genome assembly GCA_045595075.1 of Faecousia sp. Lineage (GTDB taxonomy): Bacteria > Bacillota > Clostridia > Oscillospirales > Oscillospiraceae > Faecousia. The sequence continues at coordinate 8,863 of JAZNZT010000004.1, read as the reverse complement.
TTTGGTAACAGGCAGCAGGGTGCCGTTCTTGATGCGGTCTAAGTAGATGGGCTTAAAGCGGTTGCAGCCGTGGCTCTCGATGCCCCGACGGTCAGATTCCAGCAGGACATCAGCGCAGATCTTAGCGTCTTCTTCCGGCACACCATAAGCTTTGAAAACATCCACCATGAAGTTGGCAATTAGGTCCCATTGTACAAAAGGTCTGGTTTCCATAATATTCCTCCAGTTTCTTTAATATGAAAAAACAGAAAGGTTTTTTGTTTTAATTTTACTGCTCCCGAAATGTGATGCTTCCGGTTTCTGCGTCCATGGCGTCCACGATTGCCAGGGATTCCAGGTGATAACCCAAATTACGGATGCTACGGCCGCCAAACTGGAAGCCTTTCTCAATGGCGATCCCCAGACCTTCTACAGTAGCGCCGGCGGCTTCTGCAATGGAAATAAGACCCTGCAGAGCACAGCCGTTTGCCAGGAAATCGTCAATGATCAATACATGATCCTCCGGACCTAAGAACTTCTTGGACACGATGACCTGATTCTTGTTTTTGTGGGTAAAGGATTCCACCTCTGCCACATACATCTCGCCCTCAATGTTAATGGACTTGGATTTCTTGGCAAAGACCAGAGGTACACCAAACTCCCGGGCGACCGGGTAGGCAATGGCGATGCCGGAGGCTTCAATGGTCAAAACCTTAGTGATTGGTTTATCAGCAAAACGCCGTTTAAATTCTGCGCCGATCTGGTCTAATAGAGAAATGTCCATCTGGTGGTTTAAAAAGCTGTCCACCTTCAGTACATTCCCCGGCTTTACGATCCCGTCTTTCAGGATCTTCTCTTCCAAAAAGTTCATGGCATTGCCTCCCGGAAAAATTTTCCTTACTATAACATATCTGTTTCCATTTGTCAGCCTTTTTGTCAAAATTTCTTTGGTATTTCATTAAAGAAAGCTTAAATTGACAAATTACATACGACTGTATTATAGTTTAGGGTAGAAGTAGGAAGGGGATGTGTTTATGTGGCATTTTTCACAGCTTATTCAGAATTTCTTTGCCCATAAGGATTTTTTGCCTACCGCAGAGCAACTGCCTGGGACACTATTTACCCCACTGCACCTGGCCGTATCTGCTGTTTTTGTGGCGGTGATCGCGGTGCTTTGCTGGATCGTGGGGAGGAAAAGCGAGAGATGCCTTCGTTGGTGCTACGGTATTCTTTGGGGCTTAGTGGTCGTGCTGGAGATCGCCAAGATCACTTGGGAGACCTGCTGTGGCAGGACAGTCAGCTTTGAGTGGGGCGGTGTTCTGCCTCTTTATCCCTGCAGTATTTTCATGTACGCTATGCCTTTTGCTATATGGGGCAAGGGATATGTCCGCCGGGCAGCCTGCGGATATGTGTGCAGTCTGGGACTTCTAGGTGGCGCTATCAATTTTGTATATCCTGCCAATATCTTAAGCAATTATTCCTGCCTGTCCTTTGCCGGAATGCATACCCTTTTTTATCATGGCGTGATGGTTTTTTGCGCTGTGACCATGCTCCTGTCCGGTTATCACCGTTATACCGGGATCCGGCGGTGGTGGGAGCTGCTGATCCCCGCAGTGCCGGCTTTGATTGTTTCAGTAGCGGCAAATCTGGTCAATTTTTCTCCGATCGATTCTGATTATATGTTTTTTAAGCTGGAGTCCTTTTTCTTTGCGCCTATTGGGGCGGCGACCCCGGATTGGCTTTCAGTGATGTTGGTCTACGGGATCTACCTGCTGATCCACGCCTTGCCCTATATCCCGTCTTACATTTCCGGACGAAAAAAACAGGCGTCTTCGGCTGTGACAAAAACGAAATGAGGATGTGAAAATATGGAGCACAGGGAATATATAAGGCGCTGCCCGGATTCTTCCAAGGCAGCTCTGCTGATCCACGGCATTGTGGGAACGCCCCGGCACTTTGACCGTTTTCTTGACGCGATCCCCTCAGACTGGTCCGTTTACAACATTCTTCTGGACGGACATGGAGGGACAGTGAAGGATTTTGGGGAAACCTCCATGGATGCATGGAAAAAACAGGTGGATGATTGGCTTAATAAGCTGTGCCGTGAATATGAGACTGTGGTGATCATTGCTCACTCTATGGGAACGCTTCTTTCTCTGGAGGCAGCATCCCGTTACCCTAAGGTTCGGCATATGATTTTGCTTAACATTCCTTTGATTCCCCGAATCACAGGGGAAATGGCAGTTCGTTCTATGAAATATGCTTTTGACCGGATCGATCAGAATGATCCCTTGGAGAGGGCGGTTTTTGAGGCGGCAGGCGTGACGGCAGATAAGCACCTGTGGCGGTATCTTGGATGGATACCCCGTTATTTGGAGCTTTTCAAGCTGTGCAAGAAAATACGACGGGACATTCAAAACACAGCCGCACCCTGTTGGGTATTTCAGTCCACAAAAGATGAGCTGGTTTCCCCGAGGACGAATCCGTATTTAAAGAACAACGCTTCCATATGTTATACAGAGCTTACCGACTCTACTCACTTTTACTATCCGGAGACAGATGCCCGGATGATCAAGAACTGTATCCATAATATTTTGAGTCAATAAAAGCGATGCTCGTTCCGGGCATCGCTTTTCTGTTTAAAACAGTTATTTAACCAATTAGTTAAATAACTGTTGACAGACGACGAAGTATATGTTATTCTATATTTAACCAAAAGGTTAAATGAAAGGAAGGCGATACTGTGGGACTCCAGAATACTATGAAGGCTTTATCCGATCCTATTCGTAGAGAAATTTTGGGGCTTTTAAAGTCCGGCCGATGCTCTGCCGGCCAGATCGGGGATAAATTTCCTGTCAGCGGCGCAGCGATCTCCAAGCATCTTTCCGTGCTGAAGGAGGCGGATCTGATCCGGGATGCCCGGGAGGGGAAATTTATCTATTATGAGTTAAACGCCTCTGTTTTAGAGGAAGTTTTGTTATGGCTTGCAGGTCTGAAAGGAGAAGAAAAATGATCAGGAAAAATTTGAAGACGTTGCTTATTGCCTCTGCAATCATCCTTCTGTCTGTATTGGCAGGTGTTATTTTGTGGAATCAGCTGCCGGAGCAGATGCCCTCCCATTGGAATGCATCCGGGGAGGTGGACGGATGGAGCAGCAAGCCCTTTGTTGTGTTCGGTCTGCCTCTGATCCTACTGGCGGCCCAGTGGCTTTGCGTGCTTGGCACATCGGCTGATCCCAAGAAAGCCAATCACGCAGATAAGGTAGTGCAGCTGGTCATCTGGATCATTCCGGTGCTTTCTGTTGTGCTGCATACGGTTACCTATGCCGTAGCCTTGGAAAAGGAAGTGCGGGTGGAAGTGGTGATGCCTGTATTAATAGGCTTGGTATTTGCTATCATCGGTAATTACCTGCCGAAGTGCAAGCAGAACTATACCATCGGCATCAAGATCCCTTGGACACTGAACAGCGAAGAAAACTGGAACAGAACCCACCGTTTTGCCGGTAGACTCTGGCTCGTCTGCGGCTTGGTGATTATGCTGACCGGCTTCTTCGGCGGTTTTTGGATCTTTTTGGCTGTTGTTCTTCTGATGGTGTTTGTTCCGGTTATCTATTCTTATATACTGCATCGCAAGGGTGTATAATAAAGAAAAACGACCTATGGAAACCATAGGTCGTTTTTAATATGTTGCATTAAGCCTCGAAATCCTTTTCCTCAACGGCAACCTCTTCGTCCTCAGCAGGAATCTTTTCGCAGACTTCTTCGCACTCGCAGTCACAGTCGCAGTCACAATCGCAGTCACAATCGCAACAGCAGCAACCCAGCATCTTCTTTGCCCAAGCGACGATCTTGTCGCCATAGGTGGCAACCACATATACGATTCCGGCAACGGCAGCCAGCACGGCAAGAACTTTCAGAATTGCATTAACAACTTTCATAGAGAATGCCTCCATTCAATTAGTATTTCTACAATCAGTATAACCAACGAATAAGAAAAATGCAATAAAAATTTCTAAATATAGCCATACATACCCCGAATACTGACCTCTCCGGATTGAACCGTTTCCACAGATCCGTCGGAATAGGCAACGATCAGACCGCCATCCTGATCCAAAGCCACAGCTTCTCCTTGCCGCCGATCCTCGCCGCGGATAACCTGCACAGTCTGTCCGATGGTGATACAATCTTTAGCGTAGGTTTTCATAACGGCGCTTTTTCGGGAGAGAAGCGACGGGAAAATCTGGAAGAAAGCACTGATCAATGCAGCGGAGAGCTTGTTGCGGTCAATCTCTTTTTGACAAACTACGGAAAGGGATGTAGCGATATCCTGCAGCTCCGGCGGGAAATCCTCCGGTTGCTGGCAGCAGTTGATGCCAACACCCACAATCGCATACCGCACAGCATGGCTCACAGGGTCAATTGAAAGCTCTGTAAGGATGCCACCCAGCTTTTTTTTACTAAAGACCAGATCGTTGGTCCACTTGATGCCGGGACGGAAACCAAGGACTTCTTCCACTGCGTTACATACGGCAACGGCAGCGGCGCAGGTCAGGTGCATCAGCTCCTCCGGCTTGCAGTCGGGGCGCAGGATCACGCTCATATACACTCCTCCGCCTGCCGGGGAGTCAAAGCTGCGTCCCATGCGACCCCGCCCCCCGGTTTGCCGGTCGGCGATCAGCACTGTGCCGTGAGGCGCGCCGCCCAGCGCCATTTCTTTTGCCCGGTCGTTGGTTGAGTCAATGCAATCAAACCACAGAATGGAATTTCGCCAGGGGTGGTCTGCCGGCAAAAAGGAGAGAATTTTGTCTTTCATCAGTCAATATCGGACAGGATTTCCTCGGGAGGATTGTCCAGCATTTCAGGGTGGCGCAGAATACTGCGATAATGCTTAAAGAACGCGGCGTAGTAGTAGCCGTCCACAATGCGCTCGTCTAAAACAAACTTTACATCAATGTACTTTTTCTGGACGATGCTGCCATCTTCCTGTACCTCTAAAGTACGGCGTTTGCAGCCAAATGCACCGAAGCAGGGCAGGTTACCAAAGTCGTACAGGTGATGGTAGATGGGGCGGATGCCAAGAGAACCCATGGAGGTGAAGAACAGACTTCCGTGGAAGGGGCTCAGCTCCAGCAGGAACTTGGGCAGCATGCCGAAGTAATCCAAAAGCTTCAGCAGCCATACCGCAAACTTCAAAAACAAACCGGGAATCAAATTGAAATAACCGATCAGGTTGTCGATTCCGGAATCCAGTTCCTGAGTGGCCTTTACCGACTCAATGGCATCGTTAAGCTTATTGTATACATCCTCGGCGGTGTCCATACGGTTCAGATGAACCTTTATGGATGTATCGGGGGAGTCGATGGTCATTTCCTTCTTGACGACCATGCAATACTGGATATCCTCACCACGGGAGTAGACCTTCTGACCGGCAATAAAACGGTTCAGCTGAGGATACTTGCACAGTGCCCGGACATAGCCGGCCAGCAGCACATGGGTCAGACCGAAATCAGTCAAGCCCTCTTTGCGCTTTTGACGGATGTAGCGTTCAACATGAGAAATTTCAAAAGATTCTTCAAACAGGTTGGAGCAAGTGTTGCGCTCTACCTGGAAATAGGCTGTGATCTGTGCCATAGGGGCAAGGGTGCGGATTTTTCTACCATCGGGACGGTCGCCCCAGGTGGGGTGGTACTCACCTGCGGGATGGATGCGGATGGCAAACACTGTAAGCATACAACCGCCGATCATCAGCATATCCGGCAGCAGTACATGCCAGTCATTGCTCAAAAGGACAGCCCGCTGCAGATACAGCTGTGCGAAAAGGGGGATTGCCAGCAGAGGCAGCAGAAGCCAAGTCGCAGGGATTTTGCCGCAGGTGATCAGTGTGTACATCACGCAGATGAACAGCAGTACCAGCGCATACAGGGAAACGATCATCACATGGAAGCTGCCGAAATCAAAGTCTGCAAATACAAAGAAATAATACAGACCCATCATCCATGCGGGGATCGCGGTTTTGTAGAAAAGTTCTTTTCCACAGAGCATAAGGATGAGCGCATATAACAAGACTGCTGCAATTGGCAGAACGATTTGGCTCCACACCGTAAGCGTGCTGTCGGACCCTTTCAAACCGACAAACACAATGCGGGCCACTGCCGAGCAGACCATGCACAGCGTCACCAGCCATGTCAGCACGTTTTTCCGGCTGACGTAAAATCGTGTTTTATTTTCCATAACGGGTATATTATAACAAATTTCGTCACATTATGCAACAAAAAATAACGCCGTCCTTGGACGGCGTTATTTAGCGCAAACGATTATTTACGGCGCAAATATGATCCGGAGTCGTACCGCAGCAGCCACCCAAAAGGGCGGCCCCCATCTGGAAACAATCGGAAAGGATCCCGGCAAACTCCTGAGGCTCCATGGGGTACTGGGCAATACCGTCATCTCCAATTACCGGGTTGCCGGCGTTGGGTTTGCACAGCAGTGGTCCGCGGACAAAGCGTTTGAGCTGACTGACCAGGGCCGGGGTGAACCGGTCTGCGGCTACACAGTTGAAGCCTACGGCGGCAGCGCCTGCATCCTCGAGACCTCTCAGGACAGGCCCGGCTTCCGCGCCGGGAAAAAGATAACCGCCGGACTGCATGGTAAAGCTGTACATGACAGCGCCGACACCTTCCAGTTCCGCGGCGGTAAGGATCGCCTCCGCCTCTTGGGGATACATAAGGGTCTCCGCTGCCAGCAGGTCAGCGCCTCCGTCAATAAGTCCCCGGATCTGACGCCGGTAGTTTTCTACCAGCAGGTCAAATTTGTCCGGGTCCCAGCTGTCGGTAAAGGCGGCAAGGGTTGTCAGATCGCCGGCGACCAGACAGTCCGGCGCGGCAGACCGGGTCAGATTTACCAGCTGGGCGTTAATGACCTCGGTTTGGCGGTCCAGCTTTACCCGCTCCAGCGCGATAGGCTGCGCCTGAAAGGTAGGGGCGTACAGGATCTGACTGCCGGCTTCGGCGTATTGCCGCTGCAGCTGTACCAGAGTTTCCGGATTTGCCAGTACCCATTCTTCCGTGCAGCAGCCACGGGGCATGCCTGCCTGCATTAAGTTTGAACCGGTAGCGCCGTCCAAAAGACGGACACCGGCAGCGATTTTTTCTTGAAGCTGCTGTTTTGTCAGCATGGTTTAACACCTCGTTTGACGGTACAATACTGTTATTATATTGCAGCTTGACAAATAATGCAACTGCCATTGACGGGAAGAAAAATCTTTGGTAAAATAATAAAAATTCAACAAGGAGAGGTTCTTATGAAGAAAACAGTTTTAAGAGAATACGCAAAGCTGATTGTCCGCTGCGGCGTCAATGTGCAGAAAGGGCAGGAAGTCCTTATCTACGCAGAGCTGGACCAGCCGGAATTTGTAAAGATGGTGGTGGAGGAGGCTTATAAGGCCAAGGCTAAGGAAGTCACTGTCCATTGGAATTACCAGCCTCTTGACAAGATCCACACCCGCTATCAGTCCGTTAAGACCATGGGCGAGGTGAAGCAGTGGCAAAAGGAGCGGCAGCAGCATTATTGCGACGCTCTGCCTTGCCGTATCCACATTATCTCCGAAGATCCCGACGGCCTGAAGGGCATGAACATGACTAAGGTCGCCAAGGCTCGCCAGCTGACCTATCCGATCCTCAAGCCCTATATTGATCAGAGGGAGGGTAAGCAGCAGTGGTGTATCGCCGCTGTCCCCGGCGCAGCATGGGCAAAAAAGGTGTTCCCGGGTCTGCCCAAGGGCAAGGCAATCGAAAAACTGTGGGAAGAGATCCTCTCCACCTCCCGTGTGGATGAAGACCCCATCAAGGCTTGGGAGAAGCATAACAAGGATCTGCATGACCGTTGCGCTTACCTGAACAGCCTGGGCATTGAGTCCCTGCATTATACTGCTGACAACGGCACAGACCTGACCGTGGGCATGATCCCCGAGGCACGGTTCTGCGGCGGTGGCGAAACCAGCCGTCAGGGCATCTACTTTAACCCCAACATCCCCACTGAGGAATGCTTCATTTCTCCCATGCGGGGCAAAGCAGAGGGCATCGTCTATTCTACCAAGCCCCTATCTTATCAGGGGCAGATCATCGACAACTTCTCTATCCGCTTTGAAAACGGCAAGGCAGTAGAGGCAAAGGCAGAGATCGGCGAAGAGCTGCTCAACACCATGATCTCCATGGACGAGGGCGCGGCCTATCTGGGGGAGTGCGCATTGGTTCCCCAGGCAAGCCCCATTTGCCAGAGCGGTGTGCTCTTCTACAACACCCTGTTTGACGAGAACGCCGCCTGCCACCTGGCGCTGGGCATGGGCTTTGCCGATACCATCGAGGATCACCACAACAAGACCTTGGAGGAGTGCCGGGCATTGGGCGTCAACGACTCCATGATCCATGAGGACTTTATGATCGGCTGCGCCCCCATGAACATCCACGCCACCACCCGGGACGGCAAAGTCGTTGCCATCTTCCGTAACGGCAACTGGGCATTCTGAATAAGAAAATTACAAATTTCTGAAAAAACACTTGCATTTATAAAATGTATGTGTTATGATATCCGGGCGATTAAAGATTGCTTAGGGTTTCTATGCCCTTTTAACTAATGAGAAAGAGGTGAACAACATGAGAGAAGGCATCCATCCCGAATACGAACAGACAACGATCCGCTGCGCCTGTGGTAACACCTTTACTACCGGTTCTACTAAGAAGGAGATCCGCGTTGAAATCTGCTCCAAGTGCCACCCTTTCTATACCGGCAAGCAGAAGCTGGTTGACACCGGTGGACGTGTTGACCGTTTCAACAAGAGATTCAACCTGAAGTAAGACAAAATCCGCACTGCGCTGCAGTGCGGATTT
>JAZNZT010000003.1:0-45069 GCA_045595075.1 Faecousia sp. | reverse complement strand
GGATCAGCTGGAAGCCCTGCAGGCCGCTAAGGAAGTGGAAGTCAAGACCTTCGCTTATCAGATCGCCTACAACCTGATCCCCCAGATCGGCGGCGAGCAGATGGAAGGCTACACCAGTGAGGAAATGAAGCTGCATTTCGAGGGCCGTAAAATCATGCACCTGCCCGAGATGAACGTCTCCTGCACCTGTGTCCGTGTTCCCGTTATGCGCAGCCACTCCATCTCCGCTCAGTTGAAGTTTGACCGTCCCGTTTCCGTTGAAGAAGCCCGTGAGATTCTGAAGGATGCTCCCGGTGTCAAGCTGGTCGATGACCTGAATAACAAGCAGTATCCCATGCCTCTGGACACCACCGACCAGGATATCGTATTCGTTGGCAGAATCCGCAAGGATCTGACTGACGATTGTGGCATCAGCCTGTGGTGCTGCGGTGACCAGGTCCGCAAGGGCGCTGCTACCAATGCCATCCAGATCGCAGAACTGCTGATTAAGTAACTATAAAATCACTCGCCCGGGCGCTGATGCACCCGGGCGATTTGTTTTCCGTTTACACGCCCAACAAAAGGCGGGCGAAGAGAAAATAGACAAGCAAAGACAGCGCGTCCACAATAGAGGTGATGAAAGGACTTGCCATCACCGCAGGGTCCAGCTTGACCGCCTTTGCCGCCAGAGGCAGCACTGCGCCCACCAGCTTGGCAAGCAGCACCGTTACCAGCAGCGCAAGACACACCACAGCATCGATCATCAGGGTGATCTCCGAATTACCCAGCAGGAGCTTGTCAACAAACCAGATCTTCAAAAAGCACACTACCGCCAGCGCCACACCGCAGAGCACCGCTGTACGGATCTCTTTCCAGATCACTCTTGGAAGATCGGAAAATTTCAGTTCGTCCAGACTCAACGCCCGGATGATGGTAACAGAGGACTGACTGCCGGAGTTACCGCCGGTGCCCATCAGCATGGGAATAAAAGCCGTCAGCGCCACCTGAGCCGCCAACGCCCCCTCAAAGGCAGTAATGATCATGCCGGTAAAGGTTGCCGACACCATCAAAAGCATCAGCCAGGGGATCCGGTTTTTGAACAGCTCCCAGGCGGAGCTTTTTAAGTAGGTCCGCTCCGAGGGCAGCATACCGCCCATGATCTCCATATCCTCGGTGGTCTCTTCTTCCAGAACATCCATAGCGTCGTCGAAGGTGACGATGCCCACCAGCCGGTTTTCCATATCCACCACCGGTAAGGCCAGGAAGTTATACCGGGAGAACATTCGCGCCACTTCTTCCCGGTCGGTGACTGTGGTGACGCTGATGAGATTGGTTTCCATGATGTCCCCGATAAGCACATCATCAGTCTGGGCAAGGAGCAGATCCTTTACCGTCACCAGACCTATCAGCTTTTTATCCCGAGTCACATAGCAGGTGTAGATCGTCTCCTTATCCACCCCCTGCCGGCGGATCCGCAGGATGCTCTCCCCCACGGTCATATCCTCCCGGAGGGTAACATACTCCGTGGTCATGATCGAGCCGGCAGAGTTTTCCGGGTAACGCAACAGCTGATTGATGGTATTGCGCATTTCCGGGGTCGCCTGGCGCAATATCCGCTTTACCACATTGGCAGGCATTTCCTCCACCAGGTCCGCGGCATCGTCCACATACAGCTCGTCCAGGATCTGCCGCAATTCATTATCGGAAAAGCCCCGGATCAGCACTTCCTGCTCCTCCGGTTCCATTTCCGCAAAGGTATCCGCTGCCGTTTCCTTGGGCAACAGACGGAAAAGCAGCGGGATCTGCTCTTCCTCAATGCCGGAGAAAACCGCGGCGATATCCGCGGGATTCATAGTCACAAGTACATCCCGCAGCGTGGCGTACTTTTTCTCCTCCAGCATGGTCACGATGGTTTTTTCTACGATCTCAAACCGTTCTTTCAAAGTGCTTCCTCCTTCTTATTGCTATTAAGAATGAGACAAACACCGGGCGCACTAAGTCTACGCGTTCCACAGACGCGTAAAGCTACTTCGGTCCGGTATATTGCCGCCTGTACAGTCAGCGTCCATGGTTTTCCCTCCTTTAGCCTGAGCAATATAGTCCAAACCCGCCTGAGGCGGTGTCTGATCGGCTCTGGCTTCCTTTTATTCATTGATAGGCTTTAGATTTCAGATACATTTTATTCTATCCCCCCAGATCTTCCCTGTCAACCACAGATTTGGTAAATGCTTTTTTCTTGACGGGCGTATTCCTATGGCGTACAATATAAAAAAGACATAGGAGGTTTTTATGTCAGTCCGTCTTGCCAAAAAAGAAGATCTTCCCCGGATCCTAAGTATTTACGCACCCTATATCACCGACACAACGGTAAGCTTTGAATATACTGTCCCTACCCCGGAGGAATTTGAAAAAAGATTCTGCGCCATTACCGCCCAGTTCCCCTGGCTGGTCTGGGAGGAGGACGGAGAAGTGCTTGGCTATGCCTACGGCAGCGCCCCCTTTGACCGCGCCGCCTACGGCTGGTGCGTCGAAAGCTCCATTTACCTTGCCCCGGAGGCAAAGGGACGGGGCATTGGCAGGCAGCTGCAGACTGTTTTGGAAGAAATTTTAAAATTGCAGGGCTACCGGATCTTATACGCCCTCATCACCTCGGAGAACACCGCGTCTCTTGCTTTCCACAAGGCAGTGGGTTTTTCCCCTTGCGCCGAATTTAAAAGCTGCGGATTTAAGTTCGGCAGGCAGCACAGCGTGATTTGGCTGCAAAAAACACTGAATACCCAGAAAGTTTACGGAAATTTCCCGGTTTCTGCAGGCGCTGTTGTGGATTCTGACAGAAAGATCACCGAGATTTTAGACAAAATGTCTCTTTCCTAAACACAAAAAATATGGTATGGTATTCGTGGGGGGATATGACCTTTCCACCCTTGTCACGATTCCGTGTCCCAACACTTCAACATAAGGAGCTGTCAAAGATGAATTTCCAGAAAAAACGCTGCATTGCCATGCTGCTTGCCGGAGGTCAGGGAAGCCGGCTGAAGGTATTGACGGAGAAGACCGCCAAGCCTGCCGTCCCCTTCGGCGGTAAGTACCGCATCATCGACTTCCCCCTTTCCAACTGCGTCAATTCCGGCATCGATACGGTGGGTATTCTGACCCAATATCAACCTCTGGAACTCAATGAATATATCGGTAACGGTCAGCCCTGGGGTCTTAATAAGACCCACAGCTGCGCCCAGGTGCTGCCCCCCTACGAGCGGCACGACAAGAAAAGCGGCTGGTACAAGGGCACTGCCAATGCCATTTATCAGAACATTGATTTTATTGAGCGGTTTGATCCGGACTATGTGGTGATCCTTTCCGGTGACCACATCTACAAAATGGACTACGCCGCTATGGTGGAATTCCACGAAAAGAACGAGGCGAGCTGCACCATCGCTGTCCGGGATGTGCCTCTTGCCGAAGCCTCCCGCTTCGGTATTCTCAACACCAACCCCGACGGCACCATCTATGAGTTTGAGGAGAAACCGAAAAAGCCAAAGTCCACCAACGCCTCCATGGGTATTTACGTATTCAACTGGAGCGTTTTGCGGCAGGCGCTCATCGCCGATGAGGAAGATCCCGCGTCCTCCAACGACTTCGGCAAGAACATAATCCCCAACCTCTTAAATGCCGGCCACAAGATGATGGCCTACACCTTCAATGGCTACTGGAAGGATGTGGGAACCATCGATTCTCTGTGGGAGGCAAACATGGAGCTTCTGGGCAAAGACCCGGACTTCAACATCCGAGGCGACGAGAAGACCAAAATTTATGCCCGGAACAACGCCTACCCCTCCAGCTATATCGATGTAAACGCCAAGACCGTCAACAGCTTTATTGCGGAAGGCTCTGCCGTCTACGGCACAGTCCGTCACTGCGTTATCTCCGTGGGCTGCTTTGTGGGTGAGGGCGCGCTGGTAGAGGACAGCGTGGTCATGCCCGGTGTGGTCATTGAGCCGGGCGCTATCGTCCGTCACGCCATTTTGGGTGAGGACAGCCGGGTCTGCCGCAACGCGGTAGTGGGCGGCGCTTTTGAAGCTGACGATAAGAAGGATATCTGCGTCACTTCCAAGGGCGCTGTGGTAGAGGCAAACACTGTGCTTCTGCCCGGCGAAATGCTGTAAGGAGGTGCTTACTATGAACGTAATGGGTTTTGTTTTTGCCAACGACGCCAAGCTGGGAGACTTGACGCTGAAGCGCACCATGGCAAGTTTGCCCTATGGCGGTCGCTACCGTCAGGTGGACTTTGCTCTGTCCAATCTTGCCTGCGCCGGTGTCCGGCATGTAGGTGTGATCACCCGTCATAATTATCAGTCCCTTATCAACCACATCGGCTCCGGTGAAGAATGGGGTCTGGAGCTGGAAGAAGGCGGTCTGGAATTTCTGACTCCCTATGCCATGAGCACCGTGGATAACTACCGGGGCAAGCTGGAATCTCTGCATGCCGCTATGGGTTGTATGGAGCTTGCCCCCAACGAGGAATACGTGATCATGATCGACGCGGCTATCCTCAGCAACGTGGATCTGAACAAGGTCCTGACCTCTCACATAGAAAGCGGCAGAGATATCACCGTTGTTGCCAAAGCCGGCATCGCCAACGGCACAAAGCAGCTAGACCTTGCCATGAAGCTGGACGAAGATGGTAACATTCTGGATATGGCGGTGGACTATGCCGCTCCTGATGGCTATCTGGCATCCATGGATATTTTTGTGCTGAATAAGAAATGGCTGATCCAACAGGTACGGGAGCATATTGCCCGGAATCTGTACCACATGGACCGGGATCTGGTGCTGGGTCTGTGGCAGCGGGGCGAGGCAACCGTGAATGTGTACCCCTTTGACGGCGTGGCGCTTTACAATGAATCCATCGAGGAGTATTTCCAAAACTCTCTGGCTCTCATCGACAAGGATGTACGCAGCCATCTGTTCGAAGGAAATCATCCCGTATATACCCGTGTCCGCGACCGTGTCCCCAGCTACTACGGAGAAGACTGTCAGATCGATGACTGTATCGTTGCCGACGGCTGTATGCTGGAAGGCGCGGTAAAGAACAGCGTTCTGTTCCGTCAGGTCACTGTCTGCGCAGGCAGCCAGATCGAGGACTGCGTGATCATGAACGATACGGTGGTTGGCGAAAACTGCCAGCTCAAGTGCGTGATCCTGGACAAGGATGTGGTAGTGCGTCCCGGTGCTAAGCTGATTGGCACTCCCAGCAGCCCCATTATCATCAAACGGGGTGAAGTGGTATGAAAATTGCCATTTTAGCCTCTGAGGGCGCGCCCTATGTAAAATCCGGCGGTCTGGGTGATGTGATAGAGGCGCTGCCCTCCGCCCTTGCCCGAATCCCGGGCAATGAGGTAGTCCTGCTGCTTCCCTATTACCGGAAAATCCGGGACAACGATGTTTTTGAGGTGGAGCAGGTAGCTCAGTTCCATGTTGCCCTGGGCTGGCGGCAGCAGTATGCCGGCATTCTCCGGCTGAAGGATCGCGCTGACGGAGTGCAGGTCTACTTTATAGACAATCTCCAGTATTTTGGCGGTCGTTCCGGCGCCATCTACGGAGATATGGACGACGGCGAGCGGTTTGCCTACTTCTCCAAGGCATGTCTGGACGCCCTGGTGGCTCTGGATTTTATCCCCGATGTGATCCAGTGCAACGACTGGCAGACTGCCCTTGTACCTACCATGCTCAAGGCCCAATACTCCCCTCTTTTCCCCAACACAAAGTGCATGTTCACCATCCACAACATTGAATACCAAGGCTGGGCAGACAACCGGTTCTTTGACGATGTGCTGGCGCTACCCTGGGAATATCGTCAGCGTTTGGAAATGGACAACTCCGTGAACATGATGAAAGGCGCTATCGAGACCGCTGATCTGGTCACCACCGTTTCCGAAAGCTATGCCCGGGAGCTGATGTATCCCTACTATGCTCACGGCTTGGACCGCGTTATCGGCGGAAACAGCTGGAAGCTTACCGGCATTACCAACGGCATCGATGTGCGGACCTTTAACCCGGAAACTGACCCTGCCCTGCCTGCTCACTACAATGCACAGACCCTTCCTGAGGGAAAGGCTGCCTGCAAAGCGGCGCTGCAGCAGGAGGTTGGACTTCCCGTAAAAGCCGATGTTCCCCTTATGGTCATGGTCACCCGGCTTGCCGGTCACAAGGGTTTGGATCTTCTGTGTCACATCGCCCGGCGGCTGATGTGGGAGGAGGATGCCCAGCTTCTGATCCTGGGTACGGGAGAGCATCATTACGAGGAATTTTTCAAAGGTCTGGCTGCCGAGTTCCCCGACCGGGTAGCGGCTAAGATCACCTTCAATTTGGGTCTGGCTGCCCGGATCTATGCCGGCGGCGATATCTATCTCATGCCCTCCAAGAGCGAGCCCTGCGGCCTTAGTCAGATGAACGCCATGCGTTACGGTACTGTGCCTGTGGTCCATGCCACCGGCGGCTTGAAGGACACCGTCCCTCCTGTGGATGAAAACGGCGAAGGCGGTCTGGGCTTTACCTTCCAGAGCTACAATGCAGACGATTTCTACGGGGCGCTGAAGCGGTGTCTGGAGCTTTACAACCACCAGCCGGAGAAATTCCACGCCCTGCGAAAGCTGGACATGGAGCAGGACTTCAGCTGGGATAAGCCCGCCGCAAAATACATGGAGCTGTTCCGGAAAATGACAGCCTAATAATCACAAAAACCGGGGTGTATGCCCCGGTTTTCCATAAGGAGGATACCCTATGCTGATCTTTGACGACAAAGAGCTGGAGATCCACGAGTACACCGGAGAGGGCTACGAGCCTACCATGCATTTTGAGCAGTGGCGGGTGGCTATCGCCAACTACTGTGACCGGTTTGACGAGAATAAATATGACAAGACCGAAAGCCACAGCCTTACCGACGAGGTATTCGTTCTGCTCATAGGCAGAGCGCATCTGGTGATCGGCGAGGATCTTCGCCGGGTGGAAATGGAACCGGGTAAGATCTACAATGTGAAAGCCGGTACCCGGCACAATGTGCTGCTGGAAAAGGACGCCAAGGTGCTGATCGTGGAAAACCACAACACCGGTCCGGAAAACTCCTGCTTCTACCCTATTTAATCTTACACGCCCCGGATAAATCCGGGGCATTTTATATGATCGAAAAAACTGTGGCGTGACCGGTTTTTCATTGACTTGCCCCCAGGGCAATGGTATATTGACTTCAGAACAACCCCCCCTGTCAAACAGATACGGAAGGTGGACTACATATGGCGCTGATCTGTTTTGACTCCAATGTATGCATTGGCAAGCACGGTCCCAAACACCCCAGAGAACTGTGGAAAACGGAAGATATCCTGGCAGGATCTTGGAGATCTTCTGAAAAACCACCCAAAGCTGAATGTACTGCTGCAAGGCGCCCGCTGGCCTGTGTTCAGCACCGTGGCGGCTTATATGAAGACCTATCCCAACCTCTACACCGATCTGTCCAGCATGCAGGCAAACTTTGCAGTGGAGATCCTTGTAAAGCTGGTGGGCGCAGAGCGGATCTGCGTAGGCAGCGGTCTGCCCGCCATGAGCCCCGGCGCTGCCCGGGCATTCATAGACTATGCTCAGATCACCCCCGAGGAGAAGCAGCTCATCGCCGGCGGCAACCTTGCCCGGCTCTGCGGCGTGGATCTGCCTGCTCCTGTTGAAGTGCAGGGTGATGAGATCGCTCAGCAGGCATCCCGGGGCGAGCCTCTGGATGTTCTGGTATTCGACTCCCACGCCCACTTTCATGAGGACGGCTGCAACTGCGGCGCTGGTTATTCCATGGTAAACGGCGATCTTGACTATATGCGCGCCCTTTCCGACCGGATGGGCGTTGACAAGTACTGTGTTGCCCCCTGGATCGGCATCTGGACAGACGCTGAGGAGGGCAACCGTATAGCTATGGATATGCGGAATCGGGACGAAAGGGTCTACCCCTATATCCTCATCAACCCCACCTATGGCACAGATGTGGAAAAGGAAGCGCACCACTATCATCAGGAGCTGAAAGCTCCGGGTATGAAGCTGTTCTACTCCCGTTATGCCCTGCGCTATAACGATCCGGTGTTTGACCCATGGTACAAGATCGGTAAAGAAAACCGGCTGTACGCCCTGATGGACAACTGCGGCTATCCCGGCTATGTAAATGATATGGACGAGGTGGCCGGCAAGCATCCGGAGATCAGCTTCTTCTTAGACCATGCCGCGCAAAGCTTCCCTATGGTCGATTCCTATATACCCCTGGCAAAGAAGTACGATAATGTATATTTGCAGCTGACTTACACCTCTGTTCCCGAGGGCATGCTGGAGTATTTGTGCGAAAAAGGTCTTGCCCACAAGACTATGTACGGCACCGACGCGCCTATGCGTGATCCCCGTCCCCAGCTTGGCTGGGTGGCATACGCCAACATTCCTCTGGAGGATAAGAAATTGATCCTCGGCGGCAATATGCAAAGAGTCGCTGACAGATGCTTTACAAAATAACCAAAATGCGAGATGTCCTGACGACATCTCGCATTTTTCAGAACATAAAAACACGGATGCATCATAACAAAGGGATTCCCAAGGGGGAAGCGGGAGGCGTGTGGAAAAACAACATTTCAATTTGCTTCCCCCTTGGGCCGTCTGGGGAGTCCGAGGACCACACGGAAGGTCCTCGGCGACTCTTTGCATACTTTCTCGTCGGTGAGAAAGTATGGCTCTTCCATGCACTTTGACTTACAGGCACCGCTGTCAATCTGCTAAAACAAGTTTTTGGAAACTGAAAATGCCAGGTGTCCTACTAACATCTCGCATTTTTCAGTTTCTTTTCATGTTTTCCATATGCCCGGAGCGGATAATGGGCGGCTTGGGGTCGGTGACTTCCCAATTAAGAGGCTTTTTTTCGTCCTGCTTCACGGTTTTCCCTCCTTTTGTTTTATTGTCCGCATCCGCTAAATTTTTATTCCTCGGGTTTACATCGAAAACAGAACATGATAAAATGATCATAAATATGACAACGAAGGAGGCAACCCCTTGCGGCAGTTAAAGCAGTACATACGCCCCTACTGGGGTTACATCATTCTGACCCTTGCCATCAAGTTTTTCGGCACGCTGATGGATCTGATGATCCCCAGCCTGATGGAGACTATGATCGATGAGAAAGCCCCTGCCGGAGATATTACGCAGATCTTTCTCTACGGCGGCGGCATGCTCTTATGCGCCATACTGGCGCTGACCGGCAACGTGGTTGCAAACCGGATGACTGCCATTAGCTCCGGTAAAATCACCCGTACCGTCCGCCACGATCTTTTTGTAAAGCTGGAAAGCCTTTCTGCCCGGCAGATGGACAGGCTTACCATCTCTTCCGCCGAATCCCGGCTCACCAGCGATACCTACAATGTCAATCAGCTTTTGACCCGGATCCAGCGCATGGGCATCCGGGCGCCGATCCTGCTCATCGGCGGCATTTTCATGATGCTGCGGATGGACCCCATGCTGGCGCTGGTGCTGGTAGCACTTTTGCCCATCATCGCCATTGTTGTCTATTTCGTCACCAAGTACTCCGTTCCCATGTACACCAAGCAGCAGACGGTGCTGGACAAGGTGGTCCGGGTGGTGCAGGAGAATATCACCGGCATCCGGGTGATCAAGGCGCTAAGCAAGACCGAATACGAGAAGCAGCGGTTTCACGGAGTCAACACAGACCTGTCGGACATCGGCATGAAAGCCGGGATGATCACCTCTGTTACCAATCCTGCGTCCACTCTGGTCTTAAATCTGGGACTGACGCTGGTGGTCGTGGTCGGCGCGTTCCGGGTCAACTCCGGCGACATTAAAAGCGGTGTTATTATTGCCTTTTTGCAGTACTTCACCATGATCCTCAACGCCATGCTGGGCATCACCCGGATCTTTGTCATGTGGTCCAAGGGGGAAGCCAGCGCCAAGCGGGTTGCTCAGGTGTTGGAGCTTGACGAAGATCTGACCGTGCTGCCTGCCGGGGATACAGAGCCCTCCCCCGCTCACATTGAATTTAAGAACGTCCGGTTCTCTTACACCGGCATCGGTACCAATATCGATAACCTGAGCTTCCGCCTGGAGCATGGACAGACCCTGGGTATTCTCGGCTCTACCGGCTCGGGAAAATCCACCATTATCAACCTGCTTTTGCGGCTCTACGACCCCGACGAAGGACAGATCCTGATCGACGGGCAGGATATCCGCACCATCCCCTATGACGACCTGCGGAAGAAATTCGGCGTAGTGTTCCAGAACGATTTCATTACTGAGGGAACCATCGAGGATAATATCCGGTTCTTCCGGAATATCCCCCGGGAAGCATCTGAAAAAGCTGCGGAAGCTGCTCAGGCAAGTTTTATCCGAGAAAAAGAGGGCGGCATGGACGCGGAAGTGGCGGTTCGGGGCAACAATCTGTCCGGCGGTCAGAAGCAGCGGCTGCTGATTGCCCGGGCGCTGGCTGCCGATCCGGAGATCCTTGTACTGGACGATGCCTCCTCCGCTTTGGATTACCGCACCGACGCCAACCTTCGTCGGGCGCTGCGGGAGCAATACCGCAATACCACTACTGTGGTTGTCGCACAGCGGATCAGCTCTCTGCGCCATGCAAACCTTATTCTGGTACTGGACGACGGCAATGTGATCGGCGCCGGCGACCATAACAGCCTAATGACCTCCTGCGAGGAATATCGCATCATCGCCCAAACCCAAATGGGTGACGGAAAGGAGGCGCTGTAATGGCAAATCCCAACCTGATCGGCGGCGGACGTTACACCCGCGCCGAGGTCAGCGGCGACACCCGCCGTTTTGAGGCCAAGAAGATCGACATCGGCGCGCTGCTGCGGCGACTGTGGCGATACCTGGGCAAGAACCGGATTTTAGTGGTACTGGCTGTGATCCTTTCCATTTCCAGCAGTCTCCTTGCCCTTTACGGACCAAAGCTTTCCGGCGAAGCCATTAACGCCATCGACTTAGGCGAGGGCAAGGTGGATTTTGACACGGTATTCCGCTGCGCTATCTTAATGGTGATCTTCTATATCGCCTCCTCCGGCCTTTCCTACCTGCTGCACAGCGTGATGCTCCGGCTTTCCCGGTCGGTGACAAAGCAGATGCGCCATGATGTGTTTGAAAATCTCACCCGGCTGCCGGTTGGTTATTTTGACCGCTTCCAGACCGGCGATATCATCAGCACCATCACCTACGACGTGGACACGGTAAATCAGAGCATCTCCGCCGATCTTTTGCAGATATTGCAGAGCATCGTCACTGTGGTGGTCTCCTTTATTATGATGTTGACCATAGCCCCCCAGCTTGTGGTGATCTTCCTGTTCACCGTTCCCATTACCTTCCTGTTTACCCGCTGGATGACCAAGCGGGTCCGGCCTCTGTTCCGCCGGCGCAGCGCCCGGCTGGGTGAATTAAACGGCTTTGTGGAGGAGATGCTCTCCGGACAGAAAACTGTCCGCGCTTACGGCAGAGAGCAGGCAGTGCTGGAAAAATTCGACGAGAAGAACAAGGCGGCTGTAGATGCCTACACCGTAGCAGAGGCAAACGGTACGCTCACCGGGCCCTCTGTCAACTTTATCAACAACCTGTCCCTGGCTCTCGTGTGTGTATTCAGCTGTATGTTGGTGATCAAAGGGCAGATCCGTCTGGGTGACTTGAGCAGCTTTGTCCAGTACTCCCGGAAATTCTCCGGTCCGATCAATGAAGTGGCAAACATCATCTCCGAGCTGCAAAGCGCGGTGGCGGCGGCAGAGCGGGTCTTCACCCTTATCGACGCAGAGCCAGAAAAAGCAGACGCGGAAAACGCCATGACCCTTACCCGGGTGGACGGAGATGTGCGCCTTGAAAAGGTGGACTTTTCTTACATACCCGATCAGCCCATTATTCAGGATCTGGATCTTCACGCCAAACCCGGCAGTCTCACCGCCATCGTCGGTCCTACCGGCGCAGGAAAGACCACCATTATCAACCTTCTGATGCGGTTTTACGATGTGGATAAGGGCTGTATCTACATTGACGGCAAGGACATCCGGCACTTAACCCGCAGCTCTCTGCGAAAGGCATATTCCATGGTGCTCCAGGATACCTGGCTGTTCCACGGCACGATCTTTGACAACATTGCCTACGGCAAGCCCGGGGCGACTATGGAAGAAGTGGTAGCTGCCGCCAAGGCTGCCCACATCCACAGCTATATTTCCCGCTTGCCCGAAGGCTACAACACTGTTCTTTCTGACAACGGAACTTCTATCTCCAAGGGACAGAAGCAGCTTTTGACCATTGCCCGAGCTATGTTGTTAGATGCCCATATGCTGATCCTGGACGAGGCCACCTCCAATGTGGACACCCGGACGGAGCAGAAGATTCAGGACGCCATGCGGAATTTGATGGCAGACAAAACCTGCTTTGTCATCGCCCACCGGCTGTCCACCATCCGTTCAGCAGACAACATTCTGGTCCTGGACAAGGGTCGCGTGGTGGAGCAAGGCACTCACGAATCTCTGATGGCGCTGGGCGGTTTTTACGCCAGGCTGTATGCAGCCCAGTTTGACAGCGTCCGTTGATTTTCCCTATTCCCTTTTTTCGGGAACTATGCTAAACTATACTTAGCCTCACATATACAAAAGGAGGACTAAATTATGAAAAATACAGTTTTTAAAGGTATGGCAACGGCTATGGTCACTCCCATGACCCCTACCGGCGTGGACTATGCGGCTTTGGGTCGGTTCATCGAGTTCCAGATCGCATCCGGGATCAATGCCTTGGTTGCCGTGGGTACTACCGGCGAAAGCGCCACCCTGACCCCCGAGGAGCGGAAGGAAGTGATCCGCTTTACTGTGGAAAGGGTCGCCGGCAGAGTGCCGGTGATCGCCGGTACAGGCACCAACAACACCGAGCATGTGTTAGAGTACACCCGCAGCGCCTGCGACTGCGGCGCGGACGCGGTGCTGGTAGTCACCCCCTATTACAACAAAGCCACCCAGAACGGTCTTTTTGCCCATTACACCGCTGTGGCAGACACCTCTACCAAGCCGGTGATCCTCTACAATGTGCCCAGCCGTACCGGCTGCAATCTGCTGCCCGACACGGTGGCGCGGCTTGCCGAGCATCCCAACATTTGCGGTATCAAGGAAGCCAGCGGCAATATGGCACAGGTTGTAGACATTTTTGCCCGCTGCGGCGACAAGATCGATGTCTACTCCGGTGAGGACGGCATTACCGTCCCCATGCTCTCCATGGGCGGCGCAGGCTGTATCAGCGTGCTATCCAATGTCGTCCCCAAGCTTGCCGTGGAAATGTGCGACAAGTTCTTCGCCGGTGACATTGCCGGGGCAGCAGAGCTGCAAACGCGCACTCTGCCCCTTGTAAATGCTTTGTTCTGTGAAGTCAATCCCATTCCCGCCAAGGCTGCAGTCAGCGCTATGGGCTTTGGCAATGAACACGTGCGGATGCCCCTCTCCCTTTTAGAGCCTGCCAACCGGCAACGGCTCTTTGGTGAGATGAAGAAATTGGGGGTGCTTTAATGAGAGCGATCATCTGCGGCGCCAACGGCGCTATGGGCAAGCTTATACAGCAGCGGCTGGAAGGTCAGATCGCCGGCCTTGTCAGCTTAGACGGAGATAACGGGGTCGCTAAAACCTTTGATCAGCTGGGCGCAGTGGATGCGGATGTGATCATCGACTTTTCCCACCACAGCGCCATCAGCGATGTACTTCGCTATGCCAAGAAAAACCGCTGCGCTGTGGTAGTTGGGGCTACCGGGCACACAGCGGAGGAAAAAGAACAGATCTATGCCGCAGCAAAGGATGTCCCCGTGTTTTATACCGGCAATATGAGTCTGGGGATCGCGGTGCTGTGCCGGCTGGCAAAGCAGGCCGCCGGTTGCTTCCCCGATGCGGACATTGAGATCGTAGAGGTCCATCACAACCGGAAGGTGGATGCCCCCAGCGGCACTGCCCACATGCTCTTTGAGGCGGTGAAGGAAGTCCGTCCGGACGCCACCGCGAACACGGGAAGATCCGGCGAGGGCAAGCGCACCAAGGACGAAATTGGTATCGCCTCTTTGCGGATGGGCAATGTGGTAGGTATCCATGAGGTCCATATCTGCACCGCCAACCAGACCCTTACCCTACGCCACGAAGCCCACGACCGGGGCATGTTTGCCGACGGCGCTGTATCTGCCGCCCGGTATGTTTTTGAAAAAGCCCCGGGACTTTACAATATGACCCATCTGCTGGAGGAAGCATAATGCAGGTCTGGCACATGAGCGGCGCAGGCAATGATTTTATGGTGCTGGACGCCCGTAGCCTGAATACAGACCTTTCTTCCCTTGCCAGGCAGCTGTGCGCCATGACCCACGCTGACGGTCTTATGGCTTTGGACACATCGGAAATCGCCGATTTTAAGCTCCATTTCTACAACTCCGACGGAAGCCGGGGTGAGATGTGCGGCAACGGCGCCCGGTGCATCTGCCGGTTTGCCTGGGAGTCAGGTCTTGTAAAAGATGCCATGACCGCCCAAACAGATGCCGGCCTTGTTTCCGGCTGGCGCTTAGAAGAAAACCGCTACCGGCTGCAGATGAATCTGCCCAGCATCTACGATAGGAACAGAAAGCCCGGCGCTGCCTATTTGGAATTAGGCGACCCCGGTATCCCCCACGCGGTGGTGGAGCTGCCCGGACTTAACTGGGAGGATGCAGAGACTTTGCGGGAGCAGGCAACGGCGCTTCGGTATGACCCGGCATTCCCCAAAGGGGCGAATATCAGCTTCTACACCCGCCTGTCCGGTGACACCGTCCGGGTTCTGACCTATGAGCGGTGGGTAGAGGATTACACCCTTGCCTGCGGCACAGGCTGCACCGCTATCGCAGTGGACCTGTGGATGCAAGGTCAACTCCCCGGCGGTGCGATGAATGCCGAAAACAAAGGTGGCGCGCTCCGTGTGACCATCCTTCCGGAAGGACATTCCATCGGCCGCCTTTTTTTGGAAGGCCCGGTTGAAATTATCAAAATATATGATTTATAAGCGAACAGGCTGTTCCCGTAGGAGCAGCCTGTTCGCTTTGTAAAGGACCGTCGGGGACGCCGGTCCCTACGCCCTGTCAGATAGCGGTAATCATGTTAAATTGTATCGATATAAACATACTTTATAACGAATTTTTGTTAAAAATCACCACAAGTATATGGACAAATCCGGGAAAATACAGTATTATTACATAGTTAAGTACAGTACACTGTATCCGTATATTGAAGAGTAAGAGGTGATTGCTATGGCGTTTTCCTTTTTCGGAGGAATCCACCCCAAGGAAAACAAATGGTATGTGGAAGAGCAGGGGGTCCAGGTCTTCCCCGAGCCGGATATTCTGGTAGTTCCCATGCAGCAGCATATCGGCGCGCCCTGTCAGCCGTTGGTAAAGAAAAACGATACCGTGACCATGGGGCAGAAGATCGGTGACAATCAGGGACTGTGCGTTCCTGTCCACGCCCCGGTCTCCGGCAAGGTCAAGGCTGTGGAGATGCGTCCCCACACCAGCGGTACGATGATGATGAGCGTGGTCATTGAAAATGATCATCAAGACACTCTGTGTCCTGACATCCAGCCCCGCACCGCTGAGGAAGTGGAGAAGCTGACTGCCGAGGAGCTGATGGGCATTATCCGGGAAGCCGGTATCGTGGGTATGGGCGGCGCTACCTTCCCCACCCATGTAAAGCTCAGCTCCGGTCTTGGCAAGGTGGACACCATTATCGTCAATGTGTCCGAGTGTGAGCCGTACATCGTGGCTGACGATCGGCTCTGCCAGGAATACCCTGCCCAGATGCTCTCCGGTCTTCAGATCATTATGAAGATCCTGGGTCTTGATAAGGCTCACATCGCCATGGAGAACAATAAGCCTGCGGCAGCCAAGGCCTTACAGTGGGAGATCGACCCCGCCTCCGGCATCGTGCTGGATATCCTGCCTGCCAAGTATCCCCAGGGCGCGGAAAAGCAGCTCATTAAAGCTGTCACCGGACGGGAAGTCCCCTCCGGCGGTCTGCCTGCCGCAGTAGGCTGCGCCGTATTCAACGCCGCCACCTGCAAGGCGATCCATGACGCAGTATATGAGGGCATGCCTCTCATTCGCCGGATCGTCACCGTTTCCGGTGACATCGTTATGGAGCCCAAGAATCTGATGGTCCCCATCGGCACAAGCTTTAACGATCTTTTGGAGGCGGTAGGTCACAGCGAGAATCCCTACAAGGTCCTCTCCGGCGGCCCGATGATGGGCGCGTCCCAGTATGACCTGAGCGTTCCTGTGATCAAAGGCTCCAACGCTGTGACCATTCTGGGTCAGAAAAACAAGTATGCCGTGGAGCATCCCAGCTGTATCCGCTGCGGCAAGTGCATCGAGGTCTGCCCCATGCAGCTGATGCCGGTGCTGATGTTTAAAGCCTTACATAACGGCGACCCGGAGGAAATGAAATCCGTCAACATGATGGACTGCATCGAGTGCGGCTGCTGCGCATACACCTGCCCCGCCTCTATTCCCCTGGTCCTTGGCTTTAAGTCCGGCAAGCATATTATCCGGGAAGCCGCTGCCAAGGCAGCCCAGAAAGTGTAAGGAGGGAGAATAAATGGCACAGATGAAATATTTCTACGAGCTGACCATTTCCAGCTCCCCTCACGTACACGCCCCTGTTTCCACCAAGACCATCATGCGGGATGTGCTGATCGCACTGCTCCCCGCCTTGATCGGCAGCATTTACTTTTTTGGCTTCCGGGCGCTGATGGTCACTCTGATCAGTGTAGCCGCCTGCGTTTTCTTTGAGTGGGCATGGTGCAAGCTGACCAAGCGTCCCTGCAAGGTCTATGATATGTCCGCTATGGTCACCGGCGTACTGATCGCCTTTGTGTGTCCCGTGACTGTCCCCTACTGGTGCATCATCCTTGGCGATTTCTTTGCCATTATTCTTGTAAAGCAGCTCTTCGGCGGTATCGGCAAGAATATCGTCAATCCCGCTCTGGCTGCCCGGGCATTTATGTTCAGCTGGCCTGTGATCATGAACACCTGGGTCAAGCCCGGCTTCTCAAACGCCGCCGGCATTTTGTCCACTGCGGATGCCATCACCGGCGCAACTCCTCTGGCTGCCATGCACCAGGGACAAATGCCGGCTGACAGTCTGCTTGACATGTTCATCGGCAACATCGGTGGCTCTCTGGGTGAGACCTCTGCTGCATTGCTCCTTGTGGGCTTTGTGTATCTGCTGGTCAGAAAAGTCATCTCCTGCCGGATCCCCCTTGCTTTTATGGGTACGGTCTGGGCGCTGACTCTGCTGTTCCCCCAAGGCAACGATCCCCTCACCTGGAGCGCTATGCAGCTTTGCACCGGCGGCGTGATGCTGGGCGCCATCTTCATGGCTCCCGACTATGTCACCAGTCCTGTCACCCACTTGGGTCAGATCGTCTTCGGTATCGGCTGTGGCGCGCTGACAGTCCTCATCCGCTACTTCGGCGGCTACAACGAAGGTGTCAGCAACGCCATCTTAGTGATGAACTGCTGCGTGGTCCTTCTGGACCGGATCGGCAGACCCAGAAAATTCGGCGCTCCCAGAAAGGAGGCGGCGAAGAAATGAAAACACAGTCTACTTTCTTGTACATTCTGAAGCTGGCGCTGACACTGCTGATCATTACAGCGGTGGTAGCCGCGGCTCTGGGCGGTGTCAACTCTATCACCGCTCCCATTATCGAAAAAATCAACTACGAGAAAACCCAAGCCGCCATTGAGGCGGTCCTGCCCGGCGGCGGCGAGGCTCTGGAAAGCTTTACAGACGACACCGGTCTTGTCCGGAAAGTCTACGCCTCGGAGTCCGGCTACGCCATTGAAGTAGCTCCCTCCGGCTTTGCCGGTGATGTGGTGATGATGGTGGGCGTTATTGACGGCAAGGTCAGCGGCATTTCCGTTATCAAGCATGCGGAGACTGCCGGTCTGGGTGCTGTTGCCGCTGCCAAAACCAGCGCCGGTGAATCTTTCCGGGATCAGTTTATCGGTCTGTCCGGTCAGCTTGCCGTTTCCAAGGACGGGGGCGTGGTGGACTCCATCACCAGCGCCACCATTACTTCCCGGGCAGTCACCAACGGCATCAATGCAGCGCTGAAATGCGCCGAAAACTTAGGTTAAGGAGGTACTTCTATGCCAATTAAAGAACAATTCAAAGAAGGCCTTCTGACCAAGAATCCGGTGTTTGTCCAGCTTCTGGGCATGTGCTCGGTGCTGGCTATCACCACCAGTCTGTTTAACGGACTGGGTATGGGTCTTTCCGTTACCATCATCCTTATCTGCTCCAATGTGCTGATCTCCGCCCTGCGGAAGGTGATCCCCTCTCAGATCCGGATCGCCGCTTATATTGTGATCATCGCCGGCTTTGTCACCATTGTGGACTTGGCGCTGCAGGCATTTTTGCCGGATCTGGCAGAAAGCCTTGGCGTGTTCATCCCCCTGATCGTGGTCAACTGTATCATCTTAGGCCGGGCAGAAGCCTTTGCCTCCAAAAATCGGGTTTGGGCCTCCTTCCTGGACGGACTGTTCCAGGGCATCGGCTATACCGTAGCCCTTGTGTGCATGTGCATTGTCCGTGAGCTTTTAGGCTCCGGTACTTTCGGCGGCGGTATCTTAAACGGTGGCGAGGGCATTCGGATCATTCCTGAAGGGTATCCGGCTATGCAGATGGTCATGCCCGTCGGCGGTTTCCTGACCCTGGGCGTTTTGATCGCCGGCTTCCAGTGGCTGACCAAAAAAATGCAGTCTAAGCAAAAGGAGGGCGCAAAATCATGAGTGGTTATGTTCAGTCCCTTCTGGGTATTTTGATCTCCGCGATCCTTACGGAGAACTTCATTCTTGTAAAATTCTACGGCATCTGCCCCTTTATGGGCGTTTCCAAGAAGATCGATACCGCCCTTGGCATGGGCATGGCGGTCACCTTTGTTATGGGCATCGCCTCCGCCGCCTGCTGGGCAGTGGATATCTTCGTGCTGCAGCCCCTGGGATTGGGATATATGCAGACTGTTGCCTTTATTCTGGTCATCGCCTCCATCGTGCAGGTGGTGGAGATGTTCCTGAAAAAGAGCGTGCCTGCCCTTTATAAGGCGCTGGGCATCTTCCTGCCCCTGATCACCACCAACTGCGCCGTTCTGGGCGTGGCACTGGTGAATGCCCAGGCAAAGTACGATTTCCTGCAAAGCGTTCTCAGCGGCGTATGCGGCGGTCTCGGTTTTACCCTTGCCATCGTGCTGTTTGCCTCTGTCCGGGAGCGGGTGGATAAGTCCGACTGCCCCGAGTGCTTCAAAGGCTATCCCATCGCACTGATCTCTGCCGGTCTGATCGCCCTTGCATTCATGGGATTCTCCGGTCTGAAGGTATTCTAAGGAGGGCGTAATATGGAAATTGTAATTGCGATCGCTGTCCTTGGTGTTCTGGGACTGGTATTCGGTCTTGTGCTGGCAGCCGCCTCCAAGATCTTTTATGTGGAGACTGACCCCCGGCTGGATGCTTTAAATGAGTGTCTGCCCGGCGCAAACTGCGGCGGCTGCGGCTATGCCGGCTGCGGCGGCTATGCGGAAGCCGTATTGAAAGGCGAAGCGCCCATCGGCAAATGCGCCTCCGGCGGCAATGAGTGTTCCCTTGCCATGGCAACCATTATGGGGGTCAAGGCAGAGGAAGTGGAGCGAAAAGTGGCTCTGGTCCGCTGCTCCGGTTACCGCCGCACCGACGAAAGCGGCAAGGAGCTGGGCGCAAAGAAAAAGGCAGAATACGAAGGCTTTAAAGACTGTCTGGCTGCCACAAAGGTGGGTGGCAACGGTCCTATCGCCTGTAAGTTCGGCTGCCTTGGCTTCGGCAACTGTGTCAAAGCCTGTAAGTACGACGCCATCCACATCGTTGACGGTGTCGCCAAAGTGGATAAGGAAAAATGCACCGGCTGTATGGCTTGCTCCAGAGCCTGTCCCCGGAATCTGATCGTGCCTGTGAACTATGACAGCCACATCATCATCGCCTGCAACTCCCACGCAAAGGGCGCTGTCACCGTCCGTGGCTGTACCCAGGGCTGTATCGGCTGCGGTCTTTGCACTAAGATCTGTCCCGAGGAAGCCATCCATGTGGAGAACAATCTGGCTGTGATCGATTACAGCAAATGCACTAACTGCGGTTTGTGCGCAACGGTCTGTCCTAAAAAACTCATTGACAGCTCCGTAGACGATGCCTCGGAGATCGTGCTGAGTAAATAATTAATCGCCCTCCGGTAAAACCGGAGGGCGATTTGTTTTGGTTGTACCAAAACGAAAAAGAGGATGCCCGTAGGCATCCTCTCTTTTATGTATTCTCGTTGGTTCTTCTGGACAGGGTGTAGCCTACCCCGTTTACATTTTTTACATCCGTTGTGACGATGAACGCCTTGGGGTCTATCTTCAGCACCGCATCCCGGACAGCCGGATATTTTTTGGCATAGACGATGCAGAACACCGCCTTTTGGGTATTGGCATGGTAGCCGGTCTCAATGTCCAGCATGGTCACACCGCTGTCCAGCGTTTCCAGAATGTGCTTGCGGATCGCCTGGTGTTCCGGTGAGATCACAATGATCTGCAGCTTCGCCTCGCCGCCCACCACCGTCCGGTTGACAACGGCGGAGATCAGGAAAATGATCAACAGGCTGTGTAGCACCCCATCGAGTCCGTAGATCAGAACCTGCGCCAGGACGATAACGGTATCAAACGCCGCCAGGGATACGCCTACCGGAATGCCCTTATATTTTTGCAGAATGCAGGGCGGGATATCCATACCGCCGGTAGAGCCGCCCTCCCGAAGGACGATACCGATCCCCAGTCCCGCGCAGACGCTGCAAAATACCACACAGGTCAGCGGGTCTTCGGAAAACAGGCTGCCTAAGGGCAGGCGCTCGAACACCGCCATGATCGCAGGGTAGATCACTGTGGAGAGCAGGGTATTTCCGGCAAACTGTTTGCCCATACACGCCCAACCCAAGAAAAACAGCATTCCGTTCAGGATTCCTGTCCACACCGACAGGGGAAATCCCAAAAAGTGCTGCAGCGCCAGCGCCATGCCGTTGACACCGCCCAGCATAAAATGGTTGGGCACAACAAAGGCGCAGACCGCGAAGGCGATCAGGGCATTTCCCAAAAGCAAGCTTATCAGCATTTTCAGTCTCTGTTTCATGCTGTCCTCCCTTAGGGGTAGATATAACGCCACTGATGCCACAAATATTCGGGAATTTTAAACATGTCCTCGCCCCAATTTTCCCGTCCGCCGGTGGCTTCCCGCCAGGCGAGCTGGGGGTCAAAAATGTAGGTCTTGCCGTCCATAACAATGTCCACCCAGCCGTGTTCTCCGGCGTTGGACAGGCATCTGCCGCTGTAACAGGTGGCGTCATACCCTAAGAATCGGGCGAGCACCCAAAATGCGGCGGCAAAATTATAGCAGTTTCCGGACTTCTTTTCAAACATCTGCAAAGCCTTTTCCGCTTCCCAGCCTGTCTGCCCTACCTCCAAAAGTCCCCGGTTCACATAGGTAAAGGTATCCCGGGTATATTCAAAGGCTTTCATCAGCAAGGTTTCCCGGTCCGCGCCGGGGTTTTCCTCCATGAAGGAAAACACAAGCTCCGCGGCGATCTCGTCCAGCTCCTGGCTGCCGCTGGTATAATGGCCGTCCGCGCCAAAGGTCAGAGTGCCCAAAGTACCGTTTGTTAGCAATTTGCCGTTTTCATCGGCGTAGTACAGCCAGCCTGCCAGATTGGTAAAGCCGGGCTTCCAGGGCATCTGAAGCACCGCCTGCTCCATAGGCAGGCCTGTATCGTCGTGGGTATGCTTCACAACGGCTTCCAACACAGCTGCTCCATTTTTCCCGTGCAGCGGAAGATCCGCAGGCAGGGACTGAGACTCGGTGAGCTTTACATTGCCCGTCCGACCCAAAAGCCCATTCATCACCCGGGCAAACTCCCCCCGGGTCACAGCCGCATCCTCCGCCTCAAAGGTCACATCCTTTAAGGTATCGGCAGAGAAGCACTGCTGCAGAACCTCTGTCAGCAGCTTACCCGTGATCTTTTCGTCACCCTTGGGAAGGGACAGATCGGCCAGCGCTTCCGGCTTTACCGCCAGCGCCGTCAGCGCCTGGGAAAGCGCCTCCCCCGTCAGGGTGTCCTCTGCCCGGATATACCCTTTTTCATCTGTAAAAAGATAGGGCGCGTGACCGGTAAGATCCGGATAGACCACCGCTGCAAAAACAGCATCCGCGTAGATCTGCATTTCTTCGGCATCCACCGTCTCCCCTTTTTCGTTTACCCAGCGGTCAAAAACATAGCCTTGGGGATCCACCTGGGGAATATCGGGAAGCTGTCCCTGCTGTACCATCTGCATGGACAGGGTCTGCTCCCCCATCACAAACCGCACTGCATACTGCCGGGGTTGGGTAGGTTGGGTCTCGGTCTGGGTGTTCTGGGTGGCATCCTGCTGCTGGGGCTGGGCGCAGCCTGTCAGCAAAGCTGCGATGACAAGGATCACCCACAGCGCTTTTATATCGTTTTTCCGGAACACATCCACACCTCCTTTTGAAATATTCATATCCTTATTCTAATTCTTTTCAAAACCGCCGTCAATACTCATTTGAACCGTAAGGAAACCTTAAAAAACACAGGGATTGTTTTTTCGACACAATCGTGATAGAATAGACGGAAAGCGATTTTTGCATCCTAAACCCTGTATCAGAAAGGAGGGGAATCCGATGCCTGATCTAGACGATCTTTTTGCCTATCCTCCGGGAGGAGACTCTGCCCGGGATGCGTTCTGCCGGTTCCTGGCATCGCCCCGCTATATTCTGAGCGTGATGCTTCTGACTGCCCTGTCCAACCTTTTCGGCTGCGAGCTTATCGTTTACACCCTGTTTATCGGTATCGCGGTTTATACCTGCCTTTGGGGCAAAGATCTGCTACCTTTGGCGCCTCTCGTATTCTCCAGCTACATTGCCCCCTCTATCGCAAACAATCCCGGACGCAACCCGGATTCCATATTCTCGCCGGCAAAAGGCGGTGTTCTTCTGCTGTTCCTCGCCGCCCTTCTCATAGCGGTGCTGATCCTGCATATGATCCGCCACAGGCAACGGTTCTTCTCCAGAAAGCCCAAACTCTTATCCGGTATGCTCTTCCTGGCGGCCGCTTATCTTCTCAGCGGTATCGGCAGCGATGCCTACCCCGGCTCCCTCGGTCCAAACCTGTTGTTCGCCTTTTTACAGGGCTGCGCCCTTATAGTCCCCTACTGGGTGCTGTGGCACGGCGTGGACTGGAAGTATGTCCGCAAGGACTATTTCTGCTGGATCGGCTTTGCCACCGGCTGTGTTCTGGTCATAGAGATCCTGGGAGTCTATTTCTCCGGCAAAGTCATCGTAAACGGCGTCATTGAGCGGCAGAATATCTATACCGGCTGGGGCATGTATAACAACATGGGCGGTATGCTTGCCATGATGCTCCCCTTTGCCTTTTACCTTGCCACCAAATACCGCAAGGGATGGATCGGCACTGTGGTAGGCTCTGTTTTTCTTATCGGTATTCTTCTGACCTGCTCCAGAACCTCCATCATCACAGGCTTCTGCGCTTATATCGCCTGTATTCTTTTAACGCTGCGTCACGGAAAACACCGGAAGAGTAACTCTCTGGCGCTGATCATCATATGTGGCTGTCTTTTGCTGGCGTTCATCCTTTTCCATAAGCCTCTGCTTCGGCTGTTCAGCAAGCTTTTGGAGTTAGGCGCCGATCCCTCTAACCGGGATACCATCTTCCAGGACGGTTTGGGAATATTCAAGGAGTATCCTCTGCTGGGCGGATCCTTCTTCTCTCCGGGAAAGAAGCCCTGGGACTGGTCTAACGTGGACAGCTTTTCCGCCTTCTTCCCGCCCCGGTGGCACAACACCTTTGTACAGCTTCTGGCAACCTGTGGCATCGTGGGCCTATTGGCCTATCTTTCTCACCGCATCCAGACTGTGAAGCTGTTTTACTGGAAGCGCTCCAGGGAAAACAGCTTTATCGGTATCTCCCTGCTGATCCTTTTGATATGCAGTCAGTTCGACTGTCACTTCTTTAATATCGGTCCGGTACTGTTTTATTCCATGGCGCTCGCTTTTACGGAGCGTCTCCGGACAGAAAAGTAAAAAGCGCCTGCCCTTAAGCCATGCTTAAGGGCAGGTATTATTATTATATGTTTTTCAAAATATCCTTCAGCTGTTCCGGGTTTTGGGCGATCCGGTCCGCTCCCGCGTTTTTCAGCTCCCCTTCACCCCGGAATCCCCAGGACACCCCAACAGTCTGCACCCCGGCGTTTTTGCCGAAATACACATCCACATCAGAGTCACCTATGTAAACGGTTTCCTCTGGGGACACCGCCGCCAGAGTCATGAGTCCATGCAAGGCCGCCGGGTCGGGCTTCCGCGGAAAAGCATCACTCTGTCCCCGGACACAGAAAAATCCGATCTCCGGCAGCAGGGTCTTCACCACCGCCAAAGTCTGGTCGTGGGGTTTGTTGGACAGGATCGCCAGCTTCACTCCCTGCTCCTGCAGATCCCGCAGCAGCTCCGGGATCCCCTCATAGGGCCGGGTACGGACACAGCAGTTTTCCCGGTAACGGCGGCTGTACATAGCCACCAGCCGGTCGACCTGCTCCTGCGTCCCTTCGGGCAGCGCCCGGCGGCAGAGCATATGCATGCCGTCGCCTACCATCTGATAGTAAGCCTCCAACGGATGGGCAGGCTTTCCCAACTGAGCAAGGCAGGTATTCAAGGCATCAGCAATATCGTAGACCGAATCGACCAGCGTTCCGTCCAGATCAAATACAAACAGTTTTTTCAAAGCATTCTCTCTTTTCTTACAGGTACGGGGTCAGCGCCTTTTTCAGACTCTCGAAATACAGCTTAAAGCCGGTATGGCCGGGGTGGATCCAGCCGTCGCCGTAATGGATCATATCCCGGGAGACAAAGTCCATGCAGTCGATCAGCGTGACCTCCGGAAAATCGGAGAGCAGGGATGCCATGATCTTTGCCACATCCTCAAAATCCCCCAGCACTGATGTCTGCTTCCGGTCCGGATACCAGATGGGCGCCAAGGCAAACTTTTTCGCATGGGGGTACTTGGCGCAGATAGCCTTCCAGAAACTCCGGCAGTTATCCGCCAGCTCCTCTGCGGTACAGTTGCACCAGTCGTTGCAGCCGTAGGCAACGGTGATATAGTCCGGGTCTTCCCACCGGGCAGTCTCCGCCAGGGGCGGGAAATAGATCTCACAGCCCACCGCCTTGTTGATAGCCTCTGCCCCCAGCCACTGGGTCATTAAGGCGGCGTAGGTCTGAGAGGGGTATAGCGAACAAGAGCCGTGGGTGATGGAATCGCCGTAAATGAGATACCGCTTGTTCCGCTTAACAGGGGCAACAAAGGTGGCATCTGTCAGCTCCAGCGCTTCCACGCCCAGCTTTACGGACCAGGGGAATATGATCTGTACCTTTTTCACGCCCTCTCCCAGCTTAAAGGTGGCGCTGGGATGATCCGTAGGCACAATGGCGTCATAGTACTTGCCGCTTTCCGGCTCGCCGGTGAAGTTTTTCAGCTGACCAATAAGTACGCCGTCCACCAAAATGTCAAAGGCGAAAAAGCCGTGGTAATTGGGCTTTTCCGGGTTTGTCACCTGCAAAAACAGCTCTCTGGCATCGGTGGTAAACTCCAGATTGACACCGGCTGTTGTTTTGGCTCTGATGTAAAGGTCCGGGCGGTCAAGATACAGACGGGTCTCCTCCTGGGTAAATCGGTTAAACCAGAATGCGCCGTCTTCTTCCGTAATTTGCTCAGCGCCCCATGTAATCGTCTCAAGCTGCTGCAGATCCAGTTTCATTTACCGTAACTCCAATCTTTTTACAGTCCCAAAAGCTTCTCCGCGTTTTTACGGATGATCTTCTCATAATTTTCCTGACTGATCATGCCGTCGGCAACCATCTTGTTCAGGAAGTCGTTAAAGTCATACTGGAAGGTGTTGGTGGTAGCGCACACATCGGTGGCGTAGAGGATCCGATCGGCAAATTCCTCAATAAATCTTGCGGCATATTCCGGGTCCCGGGTCAACGCGTTGGCGCCGCTGCCGGCAGACAGGTCGCAGTACAGGTTGCCATGCTCCCGGAGCATCTTTTGCAATTTGCCTTCCACAACCTTGCCCTGGGGATAGCCGTGGCGGATACCGTCGTTATTATTTGCGGAGATCTCGCTCCAGAAGCAGGGAGAGTGACCGATGAGGGTCATATCCGGGTGCTTCTTAAGCATCCGGTCGATCCGGGGCAGACCCAAGTCGTCACGAATGCCGTAGCAGCCGCCATCCTGATGGGCAATGTGGATCAGCACAGGCATGGAAAGCTCCTCGCAGAAGCCAAACAGATTGTCCATCATAGCGCAGTCTGCAGGCAGGGGCGCTGTCAGCTCGCCTACGCCACGGGCGCCCTGCTCTTTATAGTGGTTGATAAGGTATCCCAAATCGGTCTTTTCGCTGTACTGACCTGCCCGGGGATCTACATTGCAGTACCATACAAACCGGTCAGGATGCTGGTCGGCAACGGTCTTTGCCTCCTCGTTGGTCATGATCATCCAAAAGCACTCCGGAGAGACCAGGGGCAGAAGAACGCCCTTTTCGATATCCAGCTTATCCTAAATATCCATCAGTTCTTCTTTACAAAGGAAACGGTTGCCGCCGGGGAAAGGACAGACGATGTCCGGGAATGTGGTAACGTGATTATGCATGTCGATCTTTTTCATAATAAGTACCTCTTTTTTCCTGCCGGGGCAGGTGTTTTTCAAAGAAATATACCGGATCTATTATATCAGGGGATCCTGTATAAAACAATAGCCCTTTTCCACTTATTTTGCAAGTCCCACAAGGATTTTTGCCAGTATTTCCATATGCCGTCAGCTGGGGTGAACATACCGCCTGTCCCTTCTATATAATAATATATGGAAAGCCGGGGTCACAAGTCCGTTATAGCAGGCTAAGACCGTTGTTTATCAAGGCACAGCGGCAAAAAGCATTGCTTTTTACGGTGGGGTGTGATAAAATGTCGAATAAGGAGATCCCTGTTGTGACAGTAGCTGTCCTGTGTTTCTCCCGTGGTAAAAATGAATGGAGGAATTGATATGTTT
Source organism: Faecousia sp. (assembly GCA_045595075.1). Classification (GTDB taxonomy): domain Bacteria; phylum Bacillota; class Clostridia; order Oscillospirales; family Oscillospiraceae; genus Faecousia. The sequence goes on along the minus strand of JAZNZT010000003.1, from coordinate 17,845 downwards.
TGTGAAAAATGCGGCAGACCTATCGAAGACGGTCAGACCATTTGCAGCAGCTGCGCGGCAGAGCAGTCCGCAGTTTCCTGTCAGGAAGCTGCTGAACCGGTTGCCGAAGCTCCGGTTGCCGACACCTTTGAACTGAACACCGCTGATACAGCTTCTGCCCAAAAGGCTCCCAAAAAGAAAAAGGGCCTGATCGCAGGCATCGTCGCTTTGGCCATCGCAGCCGCCGCTGCCATCGGTATTTTCCTGAATCTGGACGGCATCAACGGCTTTGTGGGCCGTACCTTCCAGAGCCCCGAGGATTATCTGGCAAATGTGGAAAGCGCCGCTATTACCGAATACAGTGCTGAGCTGACCAAGGCTTACGGCGCTTTGCTGGAAAACTATTCTAAAAACTTAAATGCCGGCAGTGGAGAGATCCGTCTGACTTTAGGCGAGGATATTCTGTCCTATGCTGAGTCTATGCTGCAGCAGCAGGGCATGCAGATGGAGCTTGATTGGCTGAGCCAGCTCACGCTGTCCGTAGATGCCAACGTTCAAAAAACCGCTATGCAGGCGGCTCTTGGCATCGGACTGGGTGACAACTCTCTTCTGTCTGCCGATATGATCCTTGACCTGGAGAAGAGCGTTGTTTACATGGCGCTTCCCGAGCTGAACAAGACATACCTGTCCGTGGATATGTCTTCCCAGCTTCCTGCTGACCAGCTCGATGAGGTGCTCGCTCAGAGCACCCAGATGACCGATGCGCTGGTAAAGGCGCTGCCTTCGGAAGAGACGCTGAACAAGCTGATCACCACCTATGTGGATATTGTCCTGTCTGAGATCGACAGTGTAGAGAAGGAAAACGACACCATTACCGTCAACGACGTTTCTCAGAAAGTAGTGGTGCTCACCGCCAAGATCACCCAGAAGGATCTGCTTGACATTGCCGAAAAAGTTCTGAAGAAAGCCGAAAAGGATCAGGATCTGAAGGATGTCCTCACTGACCTGGGCGACTATGTCAACGAAATCGGCAAGATGAACGGCGGCGAATACTTTGAGCCGGTGGATCTTTATCAGGAATTTGTCAACGCCATTCCCTCTGCTCTGGAGGAGATCGAAGAAGCTAAGGAAGACACCGACAGCAGCAACTACATCAAGCTGAAGGTCTATGTTGACATGCAGAACAATGTCCGCGGTCACGCCATGACTATTTACGGCGACGGCGAAAAGCAGGGTCCCTCCCTCAGCTGGCTGAGCGTTGTAAAGGGCGACACCACCTACACCGAGGCAGATCTTGCCGGCGGCCGGATCACCGGTGAAGAGACGGTAAAGAAGGGCGTTTCCCAGGGCGAGTACTCCCTGTATGTAGAGGGCGAAAAGCTGGGCACTCTGGAATTTGAAGATGTGACCGAAAACAGCGGCACCCTGCGTCTGGTCCCCAGCGAGGAGCTTATCAGCCAGGCCCTGTCCGGCAGCGGCATTCCCACCGCTATGCTGGGCGACAGTCTGGCTCTGGAGCTGTCCTATGACGCCAAGGATACCGAAGCAAGCTATGAGGTCAAGATCCTTGTGGGCTCGAAGGCTCTGGTCGGTCTTGCCCTGTCCGGTAAGGCCTCTGACGGCGGCAACATTGCCATCCCCTCTGACGCATTGAATGCTGCCGATGAGACGGTGATCTCCCAGTGGCTGGAAGGCGCAGATCTGAGCAAACTGATCACATCCCTGGAAAACGCCAAGGTCCCCACAGAGCTTGTTGACGTTGTAAGAAGCTACGCAAATATGCTTCAGGGCAACTGATCCACACTGAATAAACACCTGTTTTGGCACTGATTTTCAGTGCCAAAACTTTTCGCTAGGAGAAAATCGCAATGGATGTGCAAATCAGTCACGTACAAAAAAAATACCGCAGCAAGCAGGTGTTAAAGGATATTTCCCTAAGCGCTCAGGGCGGTACTTGTATCGGCATCCTGGGCTGCAACGGCAGCGGTAAATCCACCCTTTTGTCCATTCTTGCCGGCGTGCTTCCTCAGGACGGGGGTAGCTTTCTGTGCGACGGAAAGGATCTGTTCCGGGATACTGCCCTGCGTTCAAAGCTTGTGGGCTATGTCCCCCAGGGAACACCTTTGATCGAGGAGCTGTCCGCAAAGGACAATCTCCTTTTGTGGTACACGCCCCGGCAGTTAGAGCAGGAACTCTCAGACGGCGTGCTGAAGCTGCTGGGGATCGATGGTTTTTTGACCACCCCGGTGAACAAAATGTCCGGCGGTATGAAAAAGCGCCTCTCTATCGGCTGTTCTGTGGCAAACCGTCCTCCCATCCTGCTTTTGGACGAGCCTACGGCTGCGCTGGACCTTGTCTGTAAAGAAAGCATCGCCGCCTATCTGCGGCAATATAAGCGCTCCGGCGGTCTTCTGCTGCTGACCACCCACGATGTGTTGGAGCTGGAGCTGTGCGATGCCTGGTACATCATCCGGGACGGCAAGCTGGAGCCTTTTGCATATGACGGTGATCTGCACAAACTGATAGAGAGTTTATAAGCATGAGTAAGTATTTTCAATTACAGTACAAGCGCCTGCTTCGTTTTCTGCCGGGAGCTTTATTGGTGGCGCTGATCCTCATCGGAAGCCTTCTGCTGGCTTTCCGTCTGTTCACCCAGCAAAGCGCCCAGCGGGAAGAAAATCAGAAATTCCCCTTTGCCTTTTGCGGCGAAACAGATCATGCCTTCCTGCAAATGGGTCTTTCGGCGCTGAGCTCCTTTGATTCCTCCCGCTTTGCCATAGACCTGCTGGAAATGGAGGAGGCGGAGGCTGCCCAGGCCCTTGCCCGGGGCGACATCTCTGCCTATGTTGTGATCCCCGACGGCTTTATGGAGTCGGCCCTTTCCGGTCAGATCCCACCGCTGAAGTTTTATTCCACCGTGGGCGCTACGGGCATTGTCTCGCTGGTGAAGGAGGAATTGAGCAAGGCGATCTCCACCCTTCTTCTCAGCTCCCAGGAGGGCGTTTACGGCATGTGGGATGTGATGATCGACAACGAGCTCCATCACAAAGCAGGCGGGCAGATGGACCGGCTGGCGCTTATATATGTGGACTATATCTTTGCCCGGGATCGGATCTATTCCCTGGAAGAGCTGGGCATCGGAGACGCCCTGGGGCTGGAGAACTACCTTCTGTGCGGTTTGGGCGTGCTGCTGATGATGCTGATCTGCCTTCCCTTCGCAGCGCGGATGATCCCCGGCGATCCCGCCCTGGGGCGGATGCTGTGTTCCAAGGGAAAGCCTGCATGGGCGCAGGCTCTTTGTGATTTTGCCGCCTATGCCGCCACGTTGCTGTGCCTGCTGTTGATCATAACCGCAGCGGCAAAGCTGTGTCTCCCCGAAATTGACGGCCTGTCCACAGTTTTTTGGAAGACCATTCCGGTACTGCTTCTTGCCGCTGCCTTCAGCTTTATGCTCTACTCCCTGTCCCGGGATATGATCGGCGGCGTGATGCTCATGTTCTTCGTCACCGTGATCCTTTGTTTTGTTTCCGGCTGTTTGTATCCTGTGTACTTCTTCCCCGTCCGGGTCCAGCAGCTTGCCCAATGGCTGCCCATGGGTATTGCCAGGACACAGCTTGCCGGCTGCATTACCGGCAGCGCTCCCGGATGGACATTGCCGGCGCTTTTGCTTTACTGCGCCCTGTTTACCGGCATCGGTGTCTGGGCCAGAGTGCGTCATATTCGGGAGGTGGCGCAATGAATCGGATTCGGAAACTTCTTTTGTGGTTTGCTATGCTCAGCAAACGCCTGTATAAAAAGCCTACCTTTCTGGCGCTTATGATCCTTATTCCGGTGCTGGTACTGGGTTACACTGCCGTCACCGGCGGTGAGAGCGGCGTGATCACCGTAGGTCTTACCTGTCAGGGCGACGATCCTGTGGCTCAGGAGATCTTTGCAGAGCTGCAAGACGACAGCCAGCTCCTTGCCTTTCAGGTCTGCGCCGATCCCCGGGAGGCAGAGTCCCTTCTGCGGAATGGCAAGCTGGACGCCGTCTGGATCTTCCCGGAGAATATGGCGGAAAAAATCGAAGCATTTACCCGGCAGCCCACCTCCTCCAGCAGCTTTATCACCGTGCTGGAACGGGAGGACAATGTGACGCTGATGCTGTCCCGGGAAAAGCTGAACGCAGCGGTATACCCGTACATTGCCCAGCGGGTCTATGTACATTTCCTCCGGGATCTGGCGCCGGAGCTGTCCCATCTTACCGACGAACAGCTGCTAGCCTATTATCATGCCACAGAGCTCACCGTAGACCTGTTTGAATTTGAGGGCGCTGCTGCCCGGCAGGATCAGACAAGCTATCTTCTTTCCCCTCTGCGGGGTCTGTTGGGTACGCTGATCCTGCTATGCTCCCTTGCCGCCGGAATGTATTACATCCGGGATATGGAGAACGGCACATTTGCCTGGGTAAGCCGGCGCTGGCAATTTTTGCCGGAGCTGGGATGTCAGCTGACCGCCTCACTGCACATTGCCGCGGTCTGTCTGATCTGTCTTGCCTTTTGCGGTCTGACCGGAAGCTTATGGACAGAGCTTGCCATCCTGTTTCTGTACAGTCTGTGCTGTAGCCTGTTCGCTATGGCGATACGGCAACTGTGCGGCTCGGTGCATCTTCTGGGTACGGCGCTGCCCTTGGTGATCGTAGCATCCCTTGTGGTCTGCCCGGTATTCTTTGATCTGGGCGCCATGCGGCAGATGCAGCTCCTGCTGCCCCCTACCTACTACATTAACGCCGCCTATGACAGCCGATATCTGCTGTATATGGCAGGATATACCGGCGCGTCCGCAAGCGCAGCCATACTCATTCAGCTCGCAAAAATCTGCATCCGAAGCCGTAGATAACAAAAAAGCACCGGTTGATTAACAACCGGTGCTTTTGTTACTTTAGATCAGAAACTGCCGATCATGCCCATCAGGCGTCCGATGCCAATGGACTCGATCAGAGAGAACACGTCGGGGACCCATCTGCCGTCTACCTTGAACACGCGGACGGTAAATTCTGTCTCCTCCGGCTCATCCAACTCGCTTCCGGTAAGGCTGACGACCAAAGACAGCTCATAGCCTTCCTTGACGCTTGCGGACTTGCACTCCTTGCAGAAGCTCTTCAGCGCCTTGACCAGCTTCTTTGCCTGAGACTTGGAAATGCCCAGCTCGTCTGCCATGTCCTCATAGTCATCAGAGTCCATATCATCCAGCTGCTCACTTAGATCACTGATATCACGAAGCTTATTTCTGAATTCCTTGGTGTCATCCTTTTCCAGCTTCTCTTTGTCATCGATCTCCAGGTTGATCTTGAAGTTCTTGCCGTATTCGTCCTTTGCGTTTTCGAGCATTTCGTCGAATGCGTCCTCAGCATCTTCCATAACATCCTTGAACTGATCGGACTTCTTCACGATCTTGATAATATCCTCGGCTTCCGATTCGCCAAACCCGTTAAGCAGAGAGGGTACGCGGTCGATGATCTTCTCCACAGAGTCGATGTTCAGCAGCTTCTCCGCAGTCTGAACGGGGGTCTTGTATGTATTGCCCAGCAGGGACAGAATGATAATAACAGCGATCAGCGCAGCCACGCCAGCGCCTGCTATGATCCAGATCTTCCGGGGAAGCGCCTTGATCTTCTCCCAGACAGGACCGCACTTTACAAGCAGCTCCTTGCCCTTTTCCAAAAGGTCCTTTGCCATACCGGCAAAGTCTTTTCCGTTCTCAGCCGGCTGCACCTCTTCGGTCTGCTGATCCACTACAGGAGTCTGCAGTTCTTCTGTTTCGGGAGCCATGTTTTCTTCGTAAATGTTCTCTTCCATGTTTCTCTTCCTCCGCTGATATTCTTTCTTTAGGCGTTTAAAAAACGCGGTCCATGACGGAAAAACGGATTTTTTACCGCTTCCTCTCTTCCAAAAAAGTCCGTCCCAGACACATAATAGTTTACCACACGCGCACTTAAAATGCAACTGTTTCTTTGTATGATCTGCAGCAAGCTGCATTTTTCATGCAGATATCGGCGAAATTACCTGACAGCGTGAATATCTATACCGCCAAGGAGTAATACATATTCCTGTTGTTCGTATTAGTCAAAATACTTATCTGCTTCTTCCAAAATTCTACGCTTCAGAGCATCAAAAGCACGCCAATCCCGCTCATAATCGTCAAAAGTACGACATGCTTTTTCTACAAGCTTATCCGCAGTTTCCGGGTCGTTTTCTTTGATAACAGAAATAAGCTCCCAATCTTCTGCGCCTGCGCGTTGCACATGCGCACGTATGCTATCCCAATAATCGCCTTTTTTATAATACACGATCTGCGTATTTCCGGGCGCATACAAAGGTTCGGTTACATTAGGTATATGATAACCCCAGTGCAAAAAGCCCTCAAAATTATAACGGTGGCATATCCAAAAACACAATCTTGAAACAATCAGCGGCAAGTCAAGGGAACGATTCATCGTATATCCTGCGGGGAAGCCGCAAGCATACCAAGTCATTCTTTGTCCTTCTTTTTGTTGGGCTTGGAAAGATTCTTTATATTTCTCATAGACAGCATTTTTTACACACCAAATATCCGCAGTGCCCGGAATATTATCTACCTCAACAGGGTCATGAATCAGCAATTCCGGATAAATAGAACGAACCATTCCCACAAAAATGCGATAATTATCCGCATTCTGGAATTGAGGCTCATCAAACAGAGGCTGGATATACTTATCCTGCCAACCGTTTCTTTCAACCATTTCTCTTACGCGCTTAAAGTAAATCTTAAGCTGTCTGTATGCTTCCGCGTCCGTTGCCGGATGTCTGTTCTTCCAATCCCACAGCAAATAAATTTCGGGTCGATCCCACCGATCAAAGTGGGCGACATACATACCGTAGAGCTTGGTCATTCCAGCCTTTTCCGCCATTTGTAAAGACTTTTCCAGCGAGCTTAGATCAAAATCGACTATTTTGCCATTTTCATCCTTTATGCTTTCGTCAGGAAGATAACGCTGCCAACTCTCTGTAAGAGACAAATGATTGTTTCTGATATCAATCAAATGCTTCAGCATTTTTTCATAATGCGCATAGTATTCTTCGGAATATCGCTCGCATCCAATCTCTTTTGCAATGCTTTGAGGCGTAACCCAATTTATAACCATTAATTTAGAGTCCTGCAAGTGCGGAATGATCGCCTTATGAACATTCAACACAACGGGAATTTCTACGGGCTGTCTGTTTGTTTCTAATGTTACTACTATGTTTTGCGCTCCCGATTTGGTTGCGTGATTTGCCGTAAAACGCAAGGCAAAACCTAATCTTCCGCCATGCACAAAAGTCTTTTCCATAGGAGCAGTAATATCATATACTTCAAACGGCGCTTTTCTTGTTACAAAATCTTTTACAGACTCGTTATCGTCCGTAGTATTAGGCTCTCCCTGCGGAGCGCTGTTACAAACGATCGTAACAGGTACTAACTGATAAGGGATCACATTTATATCGTTAGCGCCTTTTATTTCAAATGTGAACTGCGCATTTTCCTCAACTTCTATATCCGTTAAAATTTGGCATAACACATTGCCGCCGCGGGCGACATCGAGGGTTAATAAATCCTTGTCAAGCTCTCCCAGGATATCATCAGGATACACCCACTGACTTTCCGAATAAACATTAAATTTTACTGGATTTTTGGCAAGCATTTTTATATACTTCTTCCAAATTTTATTTTCATAACGCCATTATACAATAAGCTTTATTGCTTGTCCTCGCCTTTTAAATAATGACATATTTTCATTGAAAATACAATGGATTTACCAAAAACGACCATTTTCTGATCGTTTTTCGTTCATCCCCCCAAGATCGTTTTGTGGAGCTGCGATTTCGGGGTCTTTCACACCGATATCTTTTTCGGTTCGCAATGTTGGTTGGGTCGGCAGGAAATACCATAATAGCCTGCAATCAACATCCATACTGGATGCCGCTTGCAGGCTATGGACTCTTCCACGGGCTAAAAATTGCTCGCCAGCTCTCAATTTTTACACCAGTGTGCGCACTGGTGTCGCCCTTTCGAGTCCTGCCGAGCAAATAATAAAAGAAAAGACCATCCGTTTGGATGGTCATTTTCTTTTCTGGTTGCGGAGGCAGGACTCGAACCTACGACCTCCGGGTTATGAGCCCGACGAGCTTCCAACTGCTCTACTCCGCGATATTAAATTGCCTTATTCCTGAGTTTGAAGACCCCGGCACACGCTTATGCTCTACTCCGCAATATAGGATCGCCTCAAGGCTAGAGTATTGTATCACGGGCACAGGGGTTTGTCAAGGGCGATTTTGCCGACAGGATCTTCCTGTTTCTGCCACGCGGTTTTTTCTTGACCTTTTGGGGATAATCTTATATCCTATGTTTATGATGACTTAACGGGAGCGTATTTATGCGTATCTTATTTGATTCCAAGAAAACCGAACACAAAGACCCTTTCGGCTGTCTTGTTCCGGAGCAGGTATGCCGGCTTCACATCCACATTCCCGCAACCGTTGCCACCACCGCTGTGGTCTTACAGCTCTGCCGGGAAAACGGTGAGGATCACCGTCAGATCTCTCTGCATTTTGACCGGGAGGACGGACCTTATCACATCTGGTCCGGGGATTTTTCCCTTACCGAAGCCGGGCTTTTCTTCTACTATTTCCGGATCACCGGCTGCACCGGCACATTCCGCCTGTTTAAGCAGGGGGATGACACCAACATGGAGGCCGGAGACTGCTGGCAGCTTTCCTGCGTACCCTCTGATTTCACCACCCCCGACTGGGCAAAGGGCGCTGTGATCTATCAGGTCTTCCCCGACCGCTTCCGTAAGGCAGGCAGTTGCGACCTTACCGGCAAGCTGCAACCTTACACCATCCACGAAAACTGGGACGAGGAAGTATCCTGGCAGCCTACCCCCCAGGGCGTAGTGCTGAACAACGATTTTTACGGCGGCAATTTCCGGGGTATCACCGAGAAGATGGACTACATTGCCTCCCTTGGGGCGACCATCCTCTATCTTAACCCTATCAGCAAAAGCTTCTCTTCTCACCGCTACGACACCGGTGACTACAAGACCCCCGACCCAATGCTTGGCACAATGGGGGATTTTACCCAAATGTGTCAGGCTGCCCATCACCGGGGCATCCGGGTGATCCTGGACGGGGTCTACTCCCATACCGGCTCTGACAGCCTGTATTTCGACAAGAACAAAACCTTCGGAGGAAAGGGCGCATACTGCACCCCCGACTCTCCCTATTTCAGCTGGTACACCTTCCACAGCTATCCCGATTCCTACAACAGCTGGTGGGATTTTGACACCCTGCCCACGGTGAAAAAGTTGGATCCCGCCTTTTTGGAATACATCATCACCGGAGAGGACTCCGTCATTGCCCACTGGCTGAAGGCCGGGGCAGACGGCTTCCGGCTGGATGTAGCGGACGAGCTGCCCAACGAATTTATGGACCTGTTCAAAAAGCGGCTGCGGCAATTAAAGCCGGACGCTCTGCTCATCGGCGAGGTCTGGGAGGACGCCTCCAACAAGGTCGCCTACGACATCCGCCGCCGGTATTTTGTGGACGGCACGCTGGACTCTGTGATGAACTACCCCTTCCGCAACGCCATTTTGCATTTCCTCCGGGGTCAGGACGACGGAAGCCAATTCCGCAGCGCTGTGATGACCATTCTGGAAAACTACCCGGCGCAAGTGGTCAGCTGCAACATGAACCTGCTGGGCACTCACGACACCCCCCGGATCCTCACCGCATTGGTAGACGATTTTGACGGCAGCCGGGAAGCCCTCGCCGCAAGGCATCTCTCTCCGGAGCAGCTGGCGCTTGCCACGGAACGGCTGATGATGGCATCGACTTTGCAGTACACCCTCCCCGGCAGTCCCAGCCTGTACTACGGCGACGAGGCAGGCATGGAGGGCCACAAAGATCCCTTTAACCGCCGCACCTATCCCTGGGGAAGAGAAAACCGGGAGCTGCTGGAGCACTTTACCCAGCTGGGCAGACTCCGCAAAGAAAAGCCCGCTCTGCGCACCGGAAAAACGGAGTTTCTCCATGCCGGTGGCGGCAGGCTCGCCTTTGCCAGGACCCTGGATGGCAGCCGGATTCGGATTTATGTAAACCTATCCGATGGGGATTGGCAGATTCCCGAAGGCAAGGTCCTCCTTGCCCGGAACTGCAAGGGCATGTCCGTTGCCCCCATAGGCATGTGCATACTGGAGGACTGACATGGAAAGAGAAGGATTTTTCAGCGGCTACTGTCGCCAGATCGACGGCAGTCGCACTGTTGCCGCGGTGGCGGAGGACGGGGTTCTCACAGAGGTGGACTGCTGCTATGAAACTTGTGTCCATGCCACGGACTGCACAGTGGGTAAACATATTACAGATTTTTTAAAGTCCGGTGTGTAAGCACCGGACTTTTTGCGGGAAACGGATCGCCACGTCGCTGCGCTCCTCGCAATGACACGCTTATCCTTATTCAAGGGCGGCTTTCAGCTTTTCCAGCGCCCGTTTTTCGATCCGGGATACATAGCTGCGGCTGATGCCTGTCACCTGCGCCACCTCCCGCTGCCGGCAGGGGCGGACACCCCCCAGTCCATACCGCAGGATGATTACCTGCCGTTCCTGATCTGTCAGCACATCATCCACCGCCCGGCAAAGCTGTCCCAACGCTTGCCGGGTACTGATCCGTTCAAACAGGTCCTCGTCCTCAGACACCACATCCATCAGCGCCAGCGCTGCCCCATCGCTTCCCGTTTCGATATAGTCGGAAAGGGACACATCCTGGCTGCTCTTTTTCTGACTTCGAAAATGCATCAGAATCTCATTTGCTACTTTGACCTCAATGACACATCTTTCGTAGTCTTTGATAATAACGGAAAACCAATGCTCCACTTTGTTTACCCCTTGCGAACTATCAACGACGATGCCACTATCGGTGAGAAGATTGCTTTTTATCGAAAGAAAAGGAATCTGTTTGGCAACGACCTTGCAAACCTTATCGGCATTGACAGGGTAACTATGATACGATATGAGAACGACCAACTTGACTGCCCCTATGATGTGATTATTCGCATAGCGGAGGCTCTCAATGTGGACAGGCATTTGTTAATGGACGAATACCTGCAATTCGTTGACTATCCCTACTCTGTATTCATTAAGCAACGACGAAAGGAGTTGCTTATGCGACAATGCGACCTCGGCGAGCAGGTCGGGGTTACAAGGCGACAGGTAGAACGATGGGAGCACGGCAGAAACATTATCCCGAAAGAAAAGTATCATAAACTCAAAGAGATTCACTTTATCCCATAAGGAAAAAACGGTGGTGCAACCAAGCACCACCGTTTTTCATTGTTTGTCCTTAAGTAATTCATCGACAATCTTGATTTTGTTACCCGAACTGGTTTCGAGTTTAGAGAGGTATTCGCGCATAATCATTATCCTGTAAATAGCCATGTCTTCTATCAACTTTGACCTATCTTCTTCGCTGTTCGGGTAATGTATGACTGCATTAAAAGCCATAAATTAACCCCCTGAGGAAAAGATATTCAGTTGTAGAAAGTCTTATGCGTATATCTTTAATCTAGTGAGGGTAAGTCATTCTCCGTTTGAAGATTTCATACAAAAGTGTCCAAAGTATACGAGATTTTTTTCATTTTGTCAATAGCATATGGGGGTGATTTCGAACTTTTTTCAAAAACCATTGCTTATTCTGTTGGGCTGTGGTATAATGGGGTCACCACACAAAATCAAATATTTTGTTATCAAAGCCACAGAAGTGGGCATTTTACTATTGGTAAAAATGCCGACTTCAGTTTTTCCATTTCTGTGGAGATAACAAACGATTTTGTGTGGTAGCAAATCGGAGTCCCATTTTTCGGGTGTGTGGCTTCGGCTGCACACCTTTTTTATTTTAGGAGGAAAGAAAATGAAGAGAATCCTTGCATTACTCCTCGCTCTGTCTATGCTCTTTGCATTGACCGCTTGCGGAGGAGACGACGAAAACACCCCCGCTGGCGAAAGCACGGGAGAGACCACAAGCACAACAGAAAGCACCAACAATTCCACGGACGGCACAGAGGACAGCACACAAAGCACAACCGAGAGCACCACAGAGAGTACCACAGGCGGAGAGAGCACAGATAACACCGAGAATGACAACACCACCTCCACAAATGGCAACGACAAGTGGGGCTCCGTAGGTATGACTGATGCATTTGTTGATAACAGACAACCTGGTGTGGAAGATTCCTTTGTTGCTACACCTCCCAAATACACAAAAGACGAGTTTGTGTCAAAACTGATGGCATACATCAACAACCACGCTCCCAACGAGAGTTACCATTATCAAGACGAGCATTTCCCCGAAACCGAGAACAAATATATAGAAGAATACTATGTAAAAGATTTTAACGAAAAGCACGAACTCAATCTGTTTCTCCACAAAACTAATTCTCATACTGGCTTCAATGGTGAATGGGTAAAAATCAAAAAATGGGACTACGAATTTACTGACGAGGTTGCATATATAATTAGTTTGAATTATACAATTACCTGCAATACCTTGGCAGAAGCCATTGCTTATGCAAAAAACGATGCTTATCGGTTGGCTCCGTTTTGTGAACTTTCTTCCTCGCAGGTTAGCTATGCTTTGTTAAAACAGGGCTTTCCCAAGACGACGGCTGTTTCCAAACTCACAGATACCGATTTTGAAAAACTTGCCAATGGCGAATATAAAACAATTATGTCTAATATTGAAGCTGGTGTAGCCGAAGGTTACTCCTGCCATTTTAGTACAGAAATTAATCAGTTGCAAAATGGGCAGTATGAATATTGTGCACTAGTATCTCTTCAAATTAGAAATCAATAATCATACAAAAAAGAGGAATGGTTCTATTGCCATTCCTCTTTTCTTGACTTTGATTGAAAACTCTGCCACAATATAGATACTCCTATTTATATTGTACTGGTGGAATAAAAAAACGGCGGATATTACATTTGCAATGAGGAATATCGAACTGCACACATAAGAAAGCAAAACCCCTGTTTTGTTTACGACGGGCGGGCTCCTAGATCTAGGAGCCCGCTTTGTCTTTTACCTTTTCTTGATTTTCTGTGAAAAGTACGTCATGCTGTATTTAGGTTAATTATATTTATGCAGGAGCAATCTTATAAAAACGAAGGAGGAATATACAGCAATCTTTGAAAAGTACACACACGAAAATCACACACAGCACAGCGATATGTTACACCACGACCAACTGTAAACGACCAATCGGTGCAGCATATCGGGCTCAATCTTAATCGCCATTATCGTGGGCGATTGGTTGAGCACGACCGACGGCAAGTCGGTTTATCGGCGGCACGATACCGCTGTTTTGGGGTAGAGGGTGCCTCGGCACCGTCACCTTTTGACTGAACGATAACGATATTTTTAGGGTGCTCGCATTGGCGACCACCCTAAAACTCCGCTTACTCAAGTCCGCTTTAACGGGCGGACACAGGGCGGATGTAAGACAGACGCCCAAAGTTCGCCCGACAAAGCGGACAATTCTTTTAGAAAGGAGACAAAAACGAATGTCAAAAAGTTTATTTTACCAATTATATTCGGCAACTGTGTTCGTCCCTCACTTTGACAAGCACAGCGACAAGGCTGACAAACAGTCGGACAATTCCCACATCGTGAAGTCGCTGGCTGCCAAAAAGGCACTCAACGAGTTCTCCCACGACTTTGCAGGCTTCATCCGTTCGGAGTACCACATCAAACGGGTTGCCGACATCACCTCTGCTATGTGTCAGCACTACTTGGACGGCAAGCTGGAGTCGGGTGTCAGTTCCGAAACCGCCCACACATATCGCAGTTACCTTACCAAACTGTCCAAGTGTGTCAACAAGGCCTATGGCATACGGACTGACTACACGACAACAGTTGACGAGAGCAAGGTGCAGAACACAGACACAATCAAGCAGTATTCATTCACCAAAGAGGAAATGGAACGGATACTGGATGCTCCCCGTCCCTCTGCAAGCCTGAATGCCCTCAAATTCGCCTATATGACAGGTGTCAGGGTAAACACATTGGAACGGCTGGAAGTTCGCCATTTGGACTTTCAACGGGGCGAGATATTGGTGTTCAAAGACAAGGGGTCCAGGTCGAGAATCCTCCCTATGGACGAGCAGACCGTCAAACTGCTCCGAGAGTGTATCAAGGGAAAGAATCCGCAGGACAAGGTCTTCGGCGTCAAAAAGGACTCAGTCAACAAGTATCTCCGCCGCCGTTGTGAAAAATTGCACATCACGACTCCAGATGGTCGGACAAAATCGGGGGTGCACGGAATCCGCAAGTTGTGGGCCGAGGAGCACAGCAAAGTGCACGGCAAGGGGGCGACCCTCAAAGCACTCGGCCACGGCGAGCAACGGAGCGATTTGTGTTCCGTATACTTGGCAAGCAAAAAGTGATTGTGTCCCCTTAAGATATATATCTATATAACTTATGTAAGATATTAACTTATTTATCCTCATTAAGACATTAAGGTATTACCCTTACATAATAGATATAACCTATATCTCTTTATTAAGATACTACCTATTTTGTCTTAAACATAGGTAAAAAGGTATTGGTCTTAACGAAAGTTAGTAGATATTAAAAAAATAAGTTAGTTTTCTTGACAAATTAAAAATAATAGTAAATACTTTCTAAAAACTCACGAAAGGAAGTATTTTATATGCTCAAAACTAAATTATCCAACAAGAAAACCAACTATTTTTTAGGGGGTTACATCCTCGACTTGAAGCCATATCCCGATAGGAGTTACATTTCTATTGCCATGAAGTCCTACAACGAGAAGAACCCCGACGGGGAGACCATCTTTATCTTGATATACAAGAAAAGCGGCTTCGGCGACAAGAAACACGACAACCCATCGGTAAAGGTCGCTATGGATGCCTTTGCACAGAATATCCCGATTGCCTGTTGCTATTATGACGATGTGGACAGCAACAAGATGATTTGTTGCTATGCCAATTTTACCGCAGACAAAAATAAGCGACCACAGGACGAAACACCGCCCGACTATCTCAAAATCGCCGACGGCGAAAAAATGCCATTTTAACAGGGGGTGTCCGTATGAAGATTAGAATAACAGGTGAGCCCGAACAAGTCGAAATGCTTTTGGCCCGTCTTGACATCTACGTTGGCACCAAGTGCAAATACATCAGCACCCCATACCCACAAACTCGCAAATGTAAAACAAGCAAATATGTGTCGGTCTATGTTGACTATGAGGACTACGACCTCGACGATTGACACATAAGCCTTGCAAAATATCCGTTTCCATGAGAAAATATAAATAATATAGGAGGTTAAACACATGGAGAAAAAGTTTGCTATATATGTTCGTAAATCAAAAATGACCGAAAAGGGCGACAGTATTCAATCACAGATTGAAAAGTGCCGTGCTCATATCTACTCTCAATTCTATGTCCAATCCACTGACGAGAACACCGATATTTTTATGGACGAGGGCCTGTCGGGCTTCTATGCTGACCGCAAGGAGTTTACACGGCTCATTCGAAACATTGACAATTACCAGTGTCTGCTTTGCTATAAGGTGGACCGTGTGTGTCGTAACACCAACGATATGATGGCACTCATTGAATTACTGGAAAAGCGCGGTGTAACCTTTATTGCCTGTTCGGGCAAAATCACAAACCTTTCCGCAGAGTCCACCTTGATTCTCAAATTGTTGTCTGTCATCAGCGAGTTCGAGCGAGATATTATCGCCGAACGTATTTCTGATAATCTACACGAACTGGCAAAAGAGGGTCGCTGGCTCGGTGGTACTACTCCTTTGGGCTTTGTTTCCAAAAAGGAAAACATCACCATCCGTGGCAAGAAGCGTACCAAAAACCATTTGGAGCCCGTGCAGAGTGAGTTACAGACTGTCAAGCAGATTTTCCGAATGTATCTCAACTGCAAGTCTATGAATGCAGTTCGGGACTATCTCAACGACAACGGCATACTCACCCGAAACGGCAAAAAGCACACAAGAACGAGCGTCAAAACCATTCTCCGCAACCCCGTGTACTGCATTGCCGACAAAGACGCTCTCGACTACTTCTCCGAGTTCTGCGAGACAATCTATGCCGAGGAAAGCGAGTTTGATGGCGAACACGGCTTAATGGTCTACAACAAAACGGACCAGAAAAAGGAGAAGAAAGACGACTCCACCTTGCTTGAGCCCAAGTTTACCCAATCAACGGAGATTAAGCCCATTAGCGAATGGATTGTCGCTGTGGGTGAGCACAAGGGCATTATAAGCGGCTTTGACTGGATAAGGGTACAGAAACTGCTCAAACAGAATGTTGATAAATATGACCGCCCCAAGCAGGCCTCCAAGTCTGTGTTGAGTGGTCTTATCAAGTGCCCCGTATGCGGTGAGCGAATGAATGTCAAAACCTTGTCCAACCGCTACACCAAGTCGGGCGACTTGCGATTTAACTACCGCTGTCGCAAACGAATGGAAGATAGATTTGGCTGCACAAGTAAGGACATCAACGGCAACGAGTTGGACCAGTATATTATTGACACTATCTGTCATATGAACTGCCCCGACGATGCCTACTATGCAAAATTGCAGAATTATCGTGAAGAACTGCTGAAAGCACAGCGCGAGGAAGAAAAGGAAATCAAGGGACTTGAAAAGGAACTTGATAAAATCAAATCGGGCATTGCCGTGCAAATGGCAAACTTGCGAGAAAGCGGTCTGACTGCCGACGACAAGCAACTGATTTGGGATGACATTCACGCCTTGCAGGAGAAGAGAAACGACCTCACGGGCAGAATAGCGGCACTTAACGAGCAATTAAACGATGGTGCATATACTATCGAAGAAATCGAGCGAACCAAGACCGCTATTGAGACATTCCCTCGCTTAATGCAGATTGCAACCTATGAACAGACAATCGAACTGGTAAAGAAGATTGTTAGTTTCATTTATGTAAAATACAACGATGCCACAGGGGACGATGAAGTTCACATCGTCCTCCGTGGCGCGGAGGATACCGTAAATTTTAATTTGGCACACGAAAGGAGTGTGATGTGTCATTCAGGTATAGATAGCATTTTCCACGCACCGGGCGGCATAGGTGGCAAGCCTTGCCCCCTTTGTGGCGTCGAAGGTAGTGATGCCCTTGATAAGGCCGATGGTGCCGATGGAGATCAGATCCTCCTGGTCGGAGGTCTGGGTATAGTATTTTTTCATAATGTGGCTGACCAGCCGGAGATTCCGCTCTATGAGAATATTCCGTGCCTCCAGATCCCCCTGGGCGGACAGCTTCAGGTAATGCTCCTCCTCTTCCCGGGTCAGGGGTTTGGGAAAGCTTCCGGTCTGCAGCTGCAGCGTATAAAGCATACTGCTGAGGATCAGCCACGCAGTGATGAGCATACCGATCACCTCCAGAGTAACCTTATTCGCCACATCCTGTCCACTTTCCTGCCAATTTTTTCTTGCCTTTCCCGGGGGTATATGCTAAATTTAAAATGCGATAATTTGAACTGGTTGCCTATAACGGAAACGATTATATCGTTATTCCCGCTCAGAGCGGCGGCAGATCACAGCAAGAACCAGGGCCTGTATGTCCAGGTCACAGGCATTCCGTATTTCGGTGTTTCCAACATCACCGTGACCCCGTATTTTGAGGCGGAAAATACCGGCGTAAAGATCACCATGACGCCTATCAGTCATGAGGTGGTCCAGTTCACCGGCACTGCCATCTTCGGCGCATATCCCACAGATCTGATCACAAAATAAAAACACATCCGGCAGAGGCGATCC
>JAZNZT010000002.1:0-5477 GCA_045595075.1 Faecousia sp. | reverse complement strand
TCCTGAACAATCTTGAAGCCCTTGGTGATGTAGGAGGGGTTGTGGCAAGCCACGAAGTCAGCCTTGTTGATGTAGTAGGGGGACTTGATGGGCTTGTCGCCGAAGCGCAGGTGGGAGACGGTAACGCCACCGGTCTTCTTGGAGTCGTACTGGAAGTATGCCTGTACGTACTTGTCGGTGTGGTCGCCGATGATCTTGATGGAGTTCTTGTTAGCGCCAACGGTGCCGTCGCCTCCCAGACCCCAGAACTTGCACTCGATGGTACCCTCAGCAGCGGTGTTGGGGGAGACCTTCTCGTCCAGGGACAGGTTGGTAACATCATCAACGATACCCAGAGTGAACTCGTGCTTGGGAGCACCCTTCTTCAGCTCGTCATAAATAGCGAAGACAGAAGCGGGGTGGGTGTCCTTGGAACCCAGACCGTAACGGCCACCGATAACGGTAACATCGTTCTTGCCGGCCTTGGCAAGAGCCATGACGACATCCTGGTACAGGGGCTCGCCCTGGGAGCCGGGCTCTTTGGTGCGGTCCAGAACTGCGATTTTCTTAGCGGTTGCAGGGATAGCAGCCAGCAGCTTATCAGCAGCGAAGGGGCGGAACAAACGAACCTTAACCAGACCGACCTTCTCGCCGTTGGCGTTCAGGTAGTCGATGACTTCCTCGATAACGTCGTTGATGGAACCCATAGCAACGATCACGCGGTCTGCATCAGCGGCGCCGTAGTAGTTGAACAGCTGATAATCAGTACCCAGCTTCTCATTAACCTTGGCCATGTACTTTTCAACGACTGCGGGAAGCTCGTTGTAGTACTTGTTGCAGGCTTCGCGATGCTGGAAGAAGATATCGTCGTTCTCGTGAGAACCGCGCATTGCGGGACGCTCAGGGTTCAGGGAATGCTTGCGGAAAGCCTCAACAGCCTCCATATTGGTCATTTCCTTCAGGTCCTCATAATCCCAGATAGCGACCTTTTGGATCTCATGGGATGTACGGAAACCATCGAAGAAGTTAATGAAGGGAACACGGCCCTCAATGGAAGCCAGGTGGGCAACAGCACCCAGGTCCATAACTTCCTGGACGTTGGTCTCGCAGAGCATTGCAAAACCGGTCTGACGGCAGGCGTAAACGTCGGAGTGATCACCGAAGATGTTCAGAGCCTGTGCAGCAACGGTACGTGCGGAAACATGGAACACGCAGGGGAGCAGCTCGCCGGCGATCTTATACATGTTGGGGATCATCAGCAACAGACCCTGGGATGCGGTATAGGTGGTGGTCAGCGCACCGGCGGCCAGAGAGCCGTGGACGGTACCTGCAGCACCAGCTTCGGACTGCATCTCAACAACCTTTACGGTGTCACCAAAGATGTTCTTGCGACCCGCTGCAGACCACTGGTCTACATTGTCAGCCATGGGGCTGGACGGGGTAATGGGGTAGATGCCAGCAACCTCGGTAAAGGCATAGCTGACGTGGGCGGCAGCAGTATTGCCGTCCATTGTTTTGAATTTTCTAGCCAAAATGAATAACCTCCTATAGTAATTCAAAATTTGTCTTGTATATCATAACACCTTGTATCCAATTTGTAAAGGCGTTGTAGGGATCTTTCGACGAAAAAAGATTGCCAAGTCCACCAAAGAAATACAAATGTTTTCCAAATAAATACAACAAACATAAAAAAGAATTGAGTTTTCTAAATAAATGGAGTATGATGTAGAAAACAGACATCACAAAGGAGAGAATCCAATGATCTGCAGTGTTTATACAGCAGGACTTTCCGGTATAACAGGAAGTAAGGTTACAGTAGAATGCTATATATCCAACGGTTTGCCAAACTTTGATATTGTAGGTTTGCCGGATGCTGCAGTAAAAGAAGCGAGAGAACGTGTTCGTGCTGCAGCCAAAACAAGCGGTATGCGCTTTCCAACCGGAAGAATAACGGTCAATTTGGCTCCTGCCAACCAAAAGAAAGCAGGAACACACTATGATTTGCCGATTCTTCTAAGCATCATGTCTGCTTGTGGAGCAGTCCGGCGTCCAAGATCCAAAAGCGCATTTCTTGGTGAGTTGAGTTTGGATGGACAGATTCGCTCGATCAACGGCGTACTTCCAATGGCGATTGCTGCAAAAAGAGAAGGATTTGACACATTGTATGTTCCGGTGGAAAACGCGGCAGAAGCGACCCTGGCGCGCGGTCCTGCTATTATTCCTGTTAAGACAGTCAGTCAACTGGTTGCCGGATTAAATGGAGAGACGGTTCTTGAGGAAGAACCGATATGGGTACCTGTACGAAACCATGATGCTGCATTGGACTTTAAAGATGTACTGGGTCAGGAAAATGTAAAACGAGCCATGGAAATTGCAGCTGCAGGCAGTCACAATATTCTTCTGATCGGTCCTCCCGGCTCTGGTAAGAGCATGGTTTCTAAACGGTTACCGGCTATTTTACCGGATATGACATGGGATGAATCATTGGAGGTTACACAGATTTATTCTGTTATGGGCAAACTGTCCAGTAAGGCACCTCTTGTTACACAGCGTCCGTTTCGTTCGCCCCATCATACAGTATCCAATGCAGGACTTACCGGCGGCGGAACAAATCCAAAACCCGGTGAGATCTCTATGGCGCACAAAGGCGTCTTATTTCTGGACGAATTACCGGAGTTTCGCAGGGACACATTAGACATGATGCGTCAGCCGCTGGAGGACGCCAGGGTGACGATATCCAGAGTTTCCGGAACAGTAACATATCCCGCCGAATTTATGCTTGTGTGCGCAATGAATCCATGCAAATGCGGTTGGTACGGGGATCCCTCTGGCAGATGTAATTGCTCAGAACATTCTGTGGAGGCATACAGAAGTCGTATATCCGGTCCTCTTTTAGACCGAATCGATATGATCGTTGAAGTTCCCGCGGTCCATTTCGAGGAATTACGTAGAAGGGAAGAGGCAGAGCCCTCTGCAAGCATCAAACAGCGGGTAAATGCAGCTCGAAGGCTTCAGCATGACCGATTTGGTGAGAACAGCGGATTGTGTAACGCGCGAATGGGCCCGGAAGAATTAAGAGCATACTGTTCCTTAGATGATATCTGCGCTGAACTTATGCATCGGGCATTTGATGCATTCGGTCTTACGGCAAGAAGCTATGACCGTATTTTGAAGGTCGCAAGAACGATTGCGGACCTAGATAGTTCTCAGGATATTAAGAGCGAGCATATTGCTGAAGCAATCCAGTACAGGACAGTCAACATGTAATGAAATGAGGAATATTGTTTTGAATGAGATTTTTCTTTTAAAGCTTGGCGAGGTTGTTTTGAAGGGAAGCAATAAGCGCCAATTTGAAAATAAACTGCGCCAAAACATACGGCGCAGAATGAAGCCTTACGGCGAATTTGATGTCTATATCATGCAGTCTACTGTCTATGTGCAACCCATGGATGAACAGGCAGACGTGGATGGGGCATGGGATGCCTGTAAGAGCATTTTTGGCTTGGTGAGTCTTTGTCGTTGTCGTCCCTGTGAAAAGAACATGGATAGCATTTTTAACGCTGTTGAAGAATACCTTGGCGATGATCTGGATTGCGCCGAATCCTTCAAGGTGGAATCCAAACGTTCTGATAAGGCATTTCCTATGAACTCCATCGCGATTTCTCAGGAAATTGGCGGACGGCTTGCAGAAGCGCATCCTAATTGCCGTGTTGATGTTCGTAAGCCTGCATATACGGTATATGTCGAAATTCGTGATCTGGCAGCATATGTTCACGGACCTGCAGAACCGGGAGCAGGTGGTTTGCCTACCGGAGTCGGCGGCAGAGCCATGTGCTTGCTCTCTGGCGGAATTGATTCTCCGGTTGCAGCATATATGATGGCAAAAAGAGGCGTAGAGATCGAAGCTGTGCATTTCTTCTCTTACCCGTATACTTCACAGCTTGCAAGAGATAAGGTAATGGAACTTGCCCGTCTTGTGACCCGGTATTGCGGGAGAATGACAGTTAATGTTGTCAGCTTTACGCAAATTCAGGAAGCGATCCGCGATAATTGTCCGGAGGAATTTTTCACTCTGATCATGCGTCGGTTCATGATGGAGATATCTCAGCGCATTGCAAAAGATGACGGCTGTGGCGCATTGATCACAGGAGAAAATCTAGGTCAGGTTGCCAGTCAGACTATGGAGGCTATGACTGTTACCGGCGCAGTTGTTGACATTCCTGTATTTATGCCCTTAGTGGGTATGGATAAGGAAGAGATCGTTTCCATTGCCAGAAAGATCGGTACAATGGAAACATCTGTTTTGCCCTACGAGGATTGTTGCACTGTCTTTACGCCAAAGCATCCCAAAACGAAACCTACACTGTCCCAGGTACTTCATGCAGAGAAGAACCTGGACAGAGAGACATTGATCCGGCAGGCGCTGGAAACCGTGGAGAAGGTGACGGTGAAATACCATGATGAGCCTTTGCTGTGATGTTTTGACAGCACTTAAGGGGAGGACTTTGGTTACAGCAGAAAGCTGTACCGGCGGTAGTATCGGAGCTGCTTTAACAGCTGTTCCCGGAAGTTCCGAAGTCTATAAAGGTGGCATAATCAGTTACACCAACTGGGTTAAACAGCACTTATTAGATGTAGATGAAGAGTTGCTGACCAGTGAAGGGGCTGTATCGTCCTCTGTTGCAGAGTCGATGGCAGACGGTGTCAGAAAACGGTTACATGCGGATGTATCTGTTTCCGTTACCGGTCTTGCCGGCCCTGGCGCGGATGATTTCGGTAATCCCGTAGGTACTGTTTATATAGGTTATTCCGACAAAAATCTAACAATTAGCAATAAATTTCAGTTTGAGGGCAGCAGAGAAGAGATTAGAAATCAAGCTGTTATTGAATCGTTAAAGATAATTTTAGCATACAATTAAAGTAATCCCCGGATGCATTGCATCCGGGGATTGGAGCTACTGGCCGGACTTGAACCGGCGACCTGCTGATTACGAATCAGCTGCTCTACCGACTGAGCCACAGTAGCATCATAGCCACAGTATTATACCGATTTTTCCGTTGAATGTCAACATGATTTTATATTGCTAATACGCATGAACAAAATCACAAATTGGGGGTTGACAAAATCAGTCAAATGGAGTATTATACACTGGCTGACCGCAAGAGCGGTTGCTATGGAGAAGTCGCGTAGCTGGCCGAGCGCGCACGATTGGAAATCGTGTATACCCCAAAAGGGTATCGAGGGTTCAAATCCCTCCTTCTCCGCCATAAAAAACACCACCCAAATGGGTGGTGTTTTTTATGTAAAAACCCGGAGCATTTGCTGAAGTGGTCAATAGTTAGTAGACACAAAATTCCCTATGCCACCAGTTCTGTTCTAAACAGGACTGGTGGTTTTCCTTTTAATTTACGGACAGGCCGCTCATAGTTGAAATAATAGATTGCTTGTTCAATAGTAGCTCTCAGGTCATCGCTTTCCCAAAAACGGAAATGCTTTC
>JAZNZT010000001.1:0-39275 GCA_045595075.1 Faecousia sp. | reverse complement strand
AGACATATTTCGATCTTTATACATACGGCGATTTTTGGGATTATTACTATGGCGAGCTTGCACCCTCCACCGGGTATTTGCAGGTATGGGATATTCTTCCTGCGGAGGGTGGTTTTATGTTCCTTTACCCGGATGATAATTTGCCGGATGGCCTGGCATCCTATGAGGAAATGCCGAACTTTATGAACGTTTGTCTGGAGGGCGAACGCTGGTGCGAACTCATGGGTTGCGAAACAGTTGCGGATCTGAATCGCTTGGTACAAAGCGGAAAGATTCGGGAGCTGATACGTGTCAATGAAGCGCTTCATGAAAAACGGTTTTCTCAGGTTGCAGATATGATTTGCCACAGAGGAGCAAAGGCGGTAATGCTTGCCGGTCCCAGCTCATCGGGAAAGACCACATCTGCTAACCGTCTTGCTACGCAGTTGCGTGTTCACGGAAAAAAGCCGATCCTGATGAGTCTTGACGATTATTATATAGACAGAGACAAGATACTACCGGGACCGGATGGGAAGCTGGATCTGGAGCATATCAATACGATTGATACTGCACTTTTTCGTCAGCATATGGAAAGACTTCTTTCCGGGGAAGCTGTTGAAATTCCAACCTTTAATTTTAAGACGGGAAAAAGAGAACAGCATGGAAACAGTCTAATTCTTTCAGAAGAAGCTGTGATTATTGTAGAAGGTCTGCATGCTTTGAATCCATCTCTTTTACCTGAAAAATTAGAGAAGAGTCTGGTGTTTAAGCTATATGTCAGCCCGCTGCTTCCTTTGAATCTGGATGATCATAACCGGATACCCACAAGTATCCTTCGCTTGCTCCGCAGAACTGTCCGGGATTATGAGACCCGTGGCGCGTCTGTACAGCATACAATGGCTATGTGGGATTCTGTTCGCCGCGGGGAGAAGAAGTGGATATTCCCCTATCAGGAAGGAGCAGACGTAATTTTTAACAGCTCTACATTGTATGAGCTGGCTGTGTTGAAGAAACATATTTATCCTCTGTTGACAGCGGTTCAACCGGAGGAGGATTGCTATGAACAGGTGCGCGGTTTGGTCAAGGTTCTCAACTATGTACTGGAAGCAGATGTGGATGATGAAATTCCGCCCACCAGTCTGGTCAGGGAATTTATAGGTGGAAACAGTTTTTATAAATAAAAAATGGCGGGAGCGCATTTAAGCCTCCCGCCATTAACAGGTATATCAACCAGGGAAATTCAGCAGCAAAGAAACAATGGTGCATAATATGACAGAAACGGAACCCACGGTCATCCAAAGACTGCGCTGCTTTACAAGTTCCCTGGACATGTAAAGCACATACAGGCATAAACAGGACAGTAAGATGGCTAAAATAGAAATAATGACTTTAAGCCATGTAATACCCTGTCCGGCAACGATCATGTACAGGAAGAAAAGCACGCCGTCAGCGATTATGGCGTAAGGCATATACTGCATAGCTTCTTTAAAAGGATTTCTTCTTGCCATAGAACATACCTCCGATATTTCCTATATTTGTATGTATTTTATATCATATTCTGTCGAAAAAAGCAATCCCCCGGTTTATGCATAGGTTTTTTAGAGGAAAAGCTTGCAGGAACGAAGAAGGAGTGTTATAATATCAAAAAGTATATTTAATGGAACGGAAGTTGCTATGTCAGAACCACAATACCGCCTGGAAGGGATCGTCCATACCCGCAGCGAGGTTATGGAAGATTTTGAAGGACCGCTGGATGTTATCTTTTTGCTGCTGAGCAAAAATAAAATAGAGATCCAGGATGTTTCTATTACAGCGATCCTGGAACAGTATCTGGCTTATTTGGATGAGATGAAGCGTCTGGATATGGAGATCGCCAGTGAGTTTATTACAATGGCTTCTCACCTGATGCTCATCAAGACCAAAATGCTGCTGTCTGCCGCTGAAGCTGCGGAAGCAGAAAGCGAACTGGATCTTCTGCGACAGTCACTTATCGACCGTCAGCGCAAGGAAGCCATGGAGCAGATCCGAATTGCTGTGTCTGCGTTGGAGCCGATGAACGATATCGGCAGATGTATTTTTACAAAAGAACCGGAACCGTTGCGCAAAGACAGCACCTACCGTTACCGTCACGAGACAGTAGACATGCTTTTGGCGCTTAATGAGATCGCAGAACGCAACCAACGCAGACTGCCGCCGCCCACTGTTAATTTTAAAGGCATTGTTGGAAAAGAGCCGTATCCGGTTACCCGTAAGGCGACTGAACTTATCAGAACACTTGTTCTGCGCGGCATTGAGCGGCTGAAAAATCTGTTTAAAGGCAATCGCAGCCGTTCTGAGATCGTGGCAACATTTTTGGCTGTTTTGGAGCTTTGCAAAACAAATTCTGTGTCTCTGGAGGATGATAATTCCGGAGAAAATCCCAATGTACGGTTGATAGAGGAACCGAAAAATATGGCAGAGGAGATACCTGATGGAATTAATTGAATTACAAAGGGCCATTGAGGCGATCCTTTTTGCAGCAGGGGAACGGGTTGAGCTTTCCCGGCTTGCTATGACATTGGAGTCGGATGAAAAGGATGTTCAGAAGGCGGTAGAAGCCCTTGCTGATGAACTTTCCTATAATCGCAGAGGAATCCGTATTTTGAAGTTGGAAAAAGGCTATCAGATGGTCTCTTCCGGAGAGATGGCAGACTACATCACCCGGGCTTTGGAGACACGGAAGCCACCCAAACTTTCATCTTCCCAGTTGGAAGCGCTGACAATCATTGCTTATTATCAGCCTGCTACCAAAGCCATGGTCGAACAGATCCGCGGAGTAGACAGCTCATACTCTATCGGCGCGTTGATGAATAAAAAGCTAATTGAGGAAGCGGGTCGGTTGAACGTGCCCGGTCGTCCCATTCAGTATAAGACTACGCCGGATTTTTTGAGAACATTTGGTATTTCTTCTCTGGAAGAGCTTCCTTCTATTGATAAAGTTGACTTAGGGGAACCTGTGATTGCAGACGAGCCTGCGGAAACTACCGAGGAGCCTGCTACTGTGGAGGTCTGACCATGGGATGGCTGATTACGCTTGGGATTATTTGCCTTCTGCTTATCTTTCCGATTGGCATCAGCGCTATGTATGACCATAACGGTGCTTTGGTTCGACTGATCCTTGGGCCGGTCCGTTTTACAGTTTTTCCCCGAAAGAAAAAGTCAAAGGGCACTGCTGCGAAAGAAGAGAAAGATATAGGACAGTCCGAAAAAGGTGCGAGCAAGAAAAAAAACTCCGGCGGCAGCATTTGGGATTTTAAGTCGTTGCTTGATTTGGTTTTGGATCTTCTGACAGATCTTCGCAGAAAACTGCGTGTAGACAGGTTAGAACTGAAACTGATCCTTGCGGGAGATGATCCCTGCGATCTTGCTTTAAACTACGGTCGTGCGTGGACGGCGCTTGGAAATCTGATGCCTACTATTGATAGATACTTCGTTATAAAAAAACGAAATCTTGAAGTCGAATGTGATTTTACTTCTCAGGCTACACTTATATGGGCAAGAATGGATCTGACTATTACTTTGGGACGGGTGTTATCCCTTGGTGTGTGGCACGGATTCCGTTTGCTGCGTGAATACTTTAGAATAATAAATCAAAGAAAAGGCGGTGCGAGAACATGAGCCAGAATCTTCCCAATATGCTGGAAAATACAATCGCGAAAATCCGTGAAATGGTGGATGTTAACTCCGTTATCGGTGATCCCATTACTACTGTGGATGGGGTGACCATTATCCCGGTTTCCAAGGTCAGTGTTGGCTTTGGCGGCGGTGGATCGGATTTTGTATCCAAGAACGTTAATCACCATGACAATCCTTTTGGCGGCGGCGTTGGCGCCGGTGTCAAGGTGACACCCATTGCGTTCCTGATTATTAAGGAAGGCAATGTTAGAATGATCCCTGTGGCAACACCTGCCAACACAACGGCAGACCGTCTTGTAGAAATGGTGCCGGATACACTGGACAAAATCGCGGCCTTTGTAGAATCCCGCACCGAGAAAAAATAAGAATATTCTCACTACCCAGGCACATACTACCTGTGGGTGATTGAATTGAAACGAATTTTTGCCGGGATGGCAGCTGCTTTGCTGGCTGCCGTCCTGTTTTTTCCGTCTAAAGCATGTGCCGTATCTGCCCAAAAAGCAATTCTTGTGGATGCAGAAACCGGACGTGTCCTTTATGAAAAAAATGCGGATGCCCGCGCCTTGATTGCCAGCACCACAAAAATTATGACTGCGCTGATCGTTTGCGAGCAGTGTAATGTTTTGGATCGCATGAAGATCCCTAGAGAAGCGGTTGGTATTGAGGGTTCTTCTATCTATTTGCAAGAGGGTGAAGTGCTAACCATTCAGGAACTTTTGTATGGACTTATGCTTCACAGCGGCAATGATGCCGCAGTCGCCCTTGCAATTTATTGCGGTGGAACCGTGGAAGGCTTCGCGGAGCTGATGAATGATAAGGCACATCGTCTTGGGATGAAGGATACTCACTTTGAAAATCCTAACGGATTGGATAGTCCCGGCCACTATTCCACGGCAAGGGATATGGCGGTTTTAGCATCCTATGCTATGGAAAACCCAATTTTTGCAAAGACGGTGTCTACAAAAACAGTATCCATTTCCAGACGGAGCCTTTCTAATCACAACAAGTTGCTATGGCGGCTGGAGGGCGCTGACGGAGTCAAGACCGGTTTTACAAAAGCTGCCGGACGAATTCTTGTCTCCAGTGTTTTACGGCAGGGGAGACGTCTGGTGGCTGTGACTATGAATGATCCCAATGACTGGCAGGATCACAAGACCCTTATGGAAGACGGTTTTTCCCGGTTTCAAATTGAGAAGATAGTGAATAAGGGGCAGGTGCTGGGCACTACGGAAATTGCGGGCGGACAAGAAGGCGTTGCTGATCTTATTGCCAGTGAGGATTTTTCTTACGCCCTTGCGCCCGGTGAGAATATGGAGATAGTTTTGCAGGGACCGGGGTTTGTTTATGCTCCGGTAGTACGGGGACAGCAGGCGGGGGTTGCTTATGTCTGCGTGGATGACCGTCCGGTAGGAAAGATCCCTCTTGTATATGGCTGCACAGTTGAACAAACAAAATACCAGAAACAGTCATTCCTGGAGAAGATATTCGGAAGGAAATTCAAATGAAAGAACGACTGCAGAAAATACTGTCTTCCAGAGGCGTTGCATCTAGAAGACAGGCAGAATCTATAATAGCGGAAGGACGTATTACCTGCAACGGTGTGATCTGTAAGCTTGGAGATTCCGCCGACGCAGAAATAGATGAGATCCTTTTGGATGGGAGACCTCTCCCGTCCAAAGGAGAAAATGTGTACATTATGCTGCATAAGCCGAAAGGTTATGTAACCACGTTGTGTGACGAGCTTGGACGGAAAAATGCTGCGCAGCTTGTTGCAGACTGCGGAAAACGGGTCTATCCGGTTGGAAGACTGGATATGGATTCAGAAGGTTTGCTTCTGTTTACCAATGACGGAGAGTTCGCTAATTCCCTGATGCATCCTAAGCATGAGGTCAATAAAATCTATGAAGTCATTGTCAGTGATTTTGCAGAGAATAAACTTGAAAGACTGAAAAAGC
Organism: Faecousia sp.; assembly: GCA_045595075.1. Taxonomy (GTDB): domain Bacteria; phylum Bacillota; class Clostridia; order Oscillospirales; family Oscillospiraceae; genus Faecousia. The sequence continues at coordinate 33,666 of JAZNZT010000001.1, read as the reverse complement.
CTGTAAAACTGGACGGATATTTGATCCGTTCTCCTGAGGTTGAACTTCTTAACTGTAACGGTACAACTGCCAAATTACGAATTGTGATCCATGAGGGTAGAAACCGACAGGTGCGAAAAATGTGTGCCATTGCTGATATGCGTGTTAAACGGCTTGTTCGTGTTTCTGAGGGAGAGCTAGAATTAGGAGATCTTCCCTGCGGAAAATGGAGATATCTGACAGAGCAGGAGATCAATCAACTGCGTAAATCTATACCAATGCTTTGATAAGGGGGACTGCGTATGAACGATGATATTATATTGATCCTTCAACAGAAGGTATCTTCTTTTTCTAAGGGACAGCGCAAAATCGCCAAATACATAATGGAGTTTTACGATAAAGCGGCTTTTATGACAGCCGGTAAGCTGGGAAAGACAGTCGGTGTCTCTGAATCTACTGTTGTGCGTTTCGCAGTGGAGCTTGGGTATGAAGGTTATCCGCAGATGCAAAAGGCAATGCAGGAAATGGTGCTGAACCGTCTGACCTCTGTGCAGCGTATGGGTGTTGCCAGTGATCGGATTGGAGATCAGGATGTTGTATCTATGGTTCTTCAGTCAGACGCTGAAAAGCTTCGTCAGACGTCCGAGGTGCTCAGCAGAGAAGACTTTCATGCTTCCGTTGATGCTATGCTTCGTGCGAAGAAGATCTATATTCTTGGTGTGCGTTCGACGTCAGCATTGGCAAATTTTCTGGGGTATTACCTGAATTTTATGTTCAGCAATGTGCACATTATCACTGCATCCGGAGAAAGCGAAATGTTTGAAAAACTGGTTGCGGTCAATGAAGACGATGTGGTAATTGCATTTAGTTTTCCAAGATATTCCAGAGCCACCGCCAAAGCTGTTCAGTATTGCCGGACTACCGGCGCAAAGGTGGTTGGGTTGACGGACAGCAGGTTTTCTCCCCTTGGACAAAACTGTGATCATGTGCTTGTGGCAAAAAGTGACATGGTGTCCTTGGTCGACTCCCTTGTTGCGCCCCTAAGTGTTGTTAATGCGCTGATCGTCGCTTTGGCAGCGAGCCGTGAGCAGACATTGTCAAAGACTTTTGACACATTGGAGCGTGTTTGGGACGAGTATAATGTTTACGAAAAGCAGGTCGATACAAAATGAAATATGACGGCATAGTGATCGGGGGAGGACCGGCCGGCATGTTCGCAGCCATTACAGCAGCGGAGCAGGGAAACAGAGTTCTTTTATTGGAAGCCAATGACAGATTGGGAAAGAAACTTTTAATTACGGGCAAGGGTCGCTGTAATGTGACAAACCATTGCTCCGGTCAAGAGGTTTTACAAAACATTCCACGTAACGCCAGGTTTTTATATAGCGCACTGGATGGTTTTCCTCCGGAAAGCATAGAGGCATTTTTTGAGAGCCGGGGATGCTCACTCAAGGTAGAACGAGGCAATCGTGTGTTTCCGGTTACTGACAGATCTCAGTCCATTCTGGATTGCTTAAAAAATGAGCTCCATAGGACCGGTGTTACAGTAAAATACGCCAAGGTGTTGTCCATTTTGTCAGATGCAGGAGCTGTTTGTGGTGTTAAGACTCAGAATGAAATGATCCCTGTTAAATGGGTCATTCTTGCAACAGGCGGTGTTTCCTATCCATCCACCGGATCCACTGGCGACGGATATACGATGGCCAGGGCTCTTGGACATACAGTCATTGAACCGGAGGGCTCGCTTGTTCCCTTAGAAACGGAAGAAGCAGACTGTGTGCAGATGCAGGGTCTCAGCCTGCGAAATGTAGGTGTTAAGCTGCTGAATAAAAAGGGAAAAGTTATTTTTAAGGACTTTGGCGAGCTTTTATTTACCCACTTTGGTGTGTCTGGTCCTACTGTGCTAAGTGCCAGCGCTCATCTGCAGGGCGAAGGATGTAGTCTCGTTTTGGATCTTAAACCAGCATTGGATGAAGGGAAATTAAATGATCGAATCTTGCGGGATCTGGAACAGTACAAGAATCGGTCTATGGAAAATGCGCTTACGGATCTTCTTCCTAGATCCATGATTCCCGTGATTTTGAGCAGACTGAAAATTGATCCTGCGCTGCAGGCAAATTCCCTGAAAAAAGAACAGAGACGGGCATTAGTTGAATTGCTGAAAGGTTTCAAAGTTTTGATATCCCGGAAAAGACCGGTTTCTGAGGCAATCATCACATCCGGCGGCATAAAGGTATCGGAGATTGATCCGAAAACGATGGAATCCAAGCTTGTACAGGGGTTGTATTTTGCTGGAGAAATCATAGACTGCGATGCCTATACAGGTGGATTTAATCTCCAGATCGCATGGTCTACCGCCCGCGCGGCAGGTTTATCTGTAAAAAACGGTCATTGACAAAAGGTTTCTCATATAATAAAATACATTAAGTATCTTTTAAGATATAGGAGGTAGAAAAGCATGTACGAAAAACTGGTTGACTATGCTGCCAAGCAGTTGGAGTTAGACCCGCAAGAGATCACTCCTGAAAGCACTTTTGAAAGCCTGGGTATCGATTCTCTGGACATCGTCGAGATGATCATGGATCTGGAGACAGAGCTGGGTGTTGAGCTGGAGATGGAGGATCAGAAGATCTCCACCTTCCGTGAGCTTGCTGATTTTATCGAGTCCAAGCTGAATTAATTTTATACCCTTGTTACAGCGAACCGGCTTGTAGCAAGGTCGCACTAGTCGGGGAGTTAGCGGTGCCCTGTACCTGCAATCCGCTATAGCGGGGATGAATCCCCACACCCGGGCATGTTTGAGTACCGTCCGGCCTGTGTAAGCGGTGTTGAAGGAACGGTCCTGCGCAACGGGATCCCGTGAACCATGTCAGGTGGGGAACCAAGCAGCATTAAGCGGAACGTCTCGTGTGCCGCGGGGTTGCTGTTCCCGAGCTGGCTGCACGGATACCGGGTATTCAGCTTGCTCAAATGTGGGTGTGCGATCTTGTTATGAGCCGGTTTGTTATAGGAGGTAATTATGTATCAGGCGCTGTACCGTAAATATAGGCCTCAGACCTTTGATGATGTTGTGGGACAGTTTTCTGTATGTCAGACACTGAAATCCCAACTTGTCAGCGGTAAGCTGAGTCATGCCTACCTGTTCACTGGATCTCGGGGAACGGGCAAAACCAGCAGCGCCAAAATTTTGGCAAAGGCTGTTAACTGCCTGAATCCTCAAGACGGAAACCCTTGTAATTGCTGCGAGGCATGCCGTTCCATTGACGACGGTTCCTGCATGGATGTTTTGGAGATCGATGCTGCGTCCAACAACGGTGTTGATAATGTCCGGGATCTTCGGGATGATGCCATTTACTCACCCTCCCAGGTTAAGATGCGTGTGTATATCATTGATGAGGTCCACATGCTGTCGCTATCGGCATTCAATGCGCTTCTTAAGATCATTGAAGAACCACCGGAACATCTTTTGTTTATTCTTGCAACTACCGAGCTTCATAAAGTCCCTGCAACCATCCTTTCCCGGTGTCAACGGTTCTCTTTCCGGCGGATAAGTCAGGAGGATATTGCGGCAAGACTGCAATATGTAGCTTACCAAGAGAATATCGATCTTGATGATTCTGCGGCAAGGGTCTTGGCAAGATTGGCAGACGGCGGTATGCGTGACGGACTTAGTCTCCTGGACCAGTGCGCCTCTGCTACTACCGGCGAATTGACGGCAGAGCGGGTGTACGCCTGCTTGGGTATTGCCGGTATCCGTCAATGCGGGAAGCTGCTGTCATATATAGCGGATCACAACACCAGCAAGGCTCTGTCACTGATGAATCAGCTATATGCGGAAGGAAAGGACATGGCTGCGCTTCTGGACGAGCTGTCTTGCGTTTTAAGAGATATTTTAGTGATCAAAACTGCTCCCAAAGAGGGTATTGCCATGCTTTCGGGAGTGGCATCCGATGACGAGATCCGTGATCTTGAAATTCGCTTCTCGATCGGAGAACTGACCCGCATGATCAATTTGATCCAAAAGACAGTTTCCGGTTTCGGAAGAAGCGCCAGCAGACGGATGGATGCAGAGCTTTGTGTATTGAATATGTGTCAGCCGGAACTGGAAACAGATACAGATGCAATCATTTCCCGTCTGACCAGATTGGAAGAGCAGATCCGCTCCAGAAGTTTTATACAGATTACTTCTGCTTCTGTGCCGGATAATGAGGAAAAAGCAGTTTCGGACATGTCAACTCCTGACACAACAATTCCCGTTCAAGAAACTGTTGAAGAGATTCCCGATGAAGCACCCGTTGGATTCTGGACAGATATAGCTGTTTCCTTGCGCAAAGAACTGAAACCGCCGGTCGTTGGATTTTTTACAACAACAGAAAACGCTCCCGTTCGCGGCGAGTTGAGAGGTAAGCAGCTGGTTTTGGTGTGCGCCAATAAGTTCACCATGGAGATCGTCAACAAACCGGAGATCCTTTCTCTGGTTTCCATTAAGGCATCTGCGAAACTTGGTTATCAAGTTTCGGTCAGCGTTACGGATAAGACAGGAAGTTCTTCGTCCAATGCGCATATGGAGCAGCTATTAAGCTTCGGCAGAAGTCACGAAGAGATTGTTAACATTAAGAATAACTTTGAATAGGAGAAAAGCCATGGCAAAAGGCGGATTCCGGGGTATGCCCGGTGGAATGAATCAGGCTGCTATGATGAAGCAGGCGCAAAAAATGCAGCAGGAAATGCTTCGCATGCAGGAGGAAATGGAAAATAAAACCTTTACTGCAACATCCGGCGGCGGTATGGTTACCGCAACTGTTAACGGCAAGCATGAACTGCTCAATGTTGAGATCAACCCGGAGGCAGTGGATCCTGACGATGTAGAAATGTTGCAGGATATGGTGATTGCTGCTGTGAATGAGGCAATGCGGACCGCAGATGTGGACTCAGCCAATAATATGTCCCGGTTAACCGGTGGTTTGAATTTAGGCGGACTGTTCTAAGGAGGTAATATGCATTATTTTCCTGCAGCATTACAGGATCTTACAGATCAGTTTGCCCGGCTTCCCGGTATAGGCGGAAAGACAGCCCAGAGATTGGCATTTTATGTGATGGGGCTGCCTATGGAGGATGCACAAGCCTTTGCGGATGCCATTATAGAGGCAAAGAAAACAGTGCATACATGTCCTGTCTGTCAAAATATTACAGATCGGGAGGTTTGTCCCATTTGCGATGATGACCTTCGGGATAAGGGTCTTATCTGTGTGGTTGCAGAGCCAAAGGATGTGATCGCGCTGGAACGTTCCAGAGAATTCTCCGGCGTGTACCATGTTCTCCACGGCGTGATCTCTCCATTAAATCACGTGACGCAGGATGATATCCGTATTAAAGAGCTTCTACAGCGGGTAGCTACTCAGGATGTTCGGGAAGTTATTATGGCTACGAATCCCGATACAGAAGGTGAAGCAACAGCAATGTACATCTCCAGATTGCTAAGACCCATGGAGGTCAAAGTGACCAGATTAGCTTACGGTGTTCCGGTGGGTAGTCAGCTGGAATATGCAGATGAAGTAACACTTTCCCGTGCCTTGGAAGGTCGACAGGAAATATAATAAATTACCTCGCACTTCAAACTGAAGTGCGAGGTAATTTATTTTACAAATCCAATTTCAAATCATTTTCTTTGATCCAGCCGATTTTGCGGAGAATCTGGCAGAAGACCCAGCTCAACACTGCCGGCAGAACGAAGCAGATAAGTACAAGACCGATCCAGTCCATAGCTGTGATAGAAGCTTTTGCTCCGGCAGCTATATCGCTGACCCATCCGGTATAAACGCCAATCTGACCGACAAATCCGCATGTACCCATACCTGATGAAACGGGAGCGCCGTTCATTTCAAGCTTGAACAGGCATGTGGCAAGAGGTCCTGTGATTGCAGAAGCCAATGTGGGAGGAATCCAGATACGGGGGTTTTTAACGATGTTGGGCATTTGCAGCATGCTGGTACCCACTCCTTGGGCAACCAGACCGCCCCAGCGGTTTTCTTTAAAGCTCATAACTGCAAAGCCTACCATTTGGGCACAGCAGCCAGCTACAGCAGCACCGCCGGCAAGACCGGTCAGTCCAAGCGCGGCGCAAATCGCAGCAGAGCTGATAGGCAGGGTCAAAGCAACGCCGATGATCACAGAGACCAGAATGCCCATGATGAAAGGCTGCTGTGTTGTTGCCCATTTAACAGCGTCTCCTACAGCGCTGGCAGCTGTTCCGATAGGAGCGGCAACAAGACTTGCAAAACCGATCCCAACAAGAATTGTAATAATTGGTGTTACAAGGATGTCAATTTTTGTTTCTTTGGAAACAAGCTTTCCACACTCAGAGGCAAGGATAGCCACAAAATATACAGCCAAAGGACCGCCTGCACCGCCGATCGCATTTGCGGCGAAGCCAACAGGGATCAATGAAAAGAGAACCAAGGGAGGGCAGTGGAGCGCAAAGCCGATGGCGATTGCAATGCCGGGTCCAACCATAGCAGAGGCAAGTCCACCGACAGTATAGTTCACAGCTACGTCTCCGGTGGCATTTTTTATACTGACGATCACTGCATTCAGGAAATCGATATGGAACTGCTGTCCGATTGTATTGAGGATTGTGCCAACAAGAAGGGTACAGAACAGACCCTGCGCCATAGCGCCCAAAGCATCAATGCCGTATCGTTTGCCGGAAAAAATAATATCTTTTTTTTGCAGAAAATCTCGAATTTTTCTCATTATGTTCACTCCTGTTATAGTTTGGCGTATGTTTTCTCCAAAAATCTTTGGGTGGAAATGACAACGCGAGTGTGCGTTCCCTCGCCAATGAGACCTTTTTCGTCATGCGCGGTTACCTTAAAAGTAATGGTAGCACCATCAACTGCAATCACCTCGGCCATGGCAGTAACTTCCAGACCCACGGGAGTAGCGGATAAATGGGAGATGTTCAGCTGCGTTCCAACAGAAGTCTTGCTTTCGTCCAATGCCTCTGCGATCGCATCGCAGGCTGCACCCTCCATAAGCGCAACCATGCAGGGCGTAGCATAGACTAACAGACTGCCAGAGCCTACCTCCAGAGCAGTGTCTTCCCGTTCTACCAGATTCTCCGCAGTGCCCTTCATTCCTACATAAATTTCCATTTGATACCTCCGTTTTTGCCTAATATATATCAAATCAAGACAAGTGTCAATAAAAAGTGTTGCCAATCAATGATTTTTGCAATATAATACTTTCAACAATTATTTTGAGGTGAGCATCATGCAATCAAATTCCAAATTGAATCTTACTATGCTTTGTGATTTTTATGAGCTTACGATGAGCAATGGTTATTTTCAGGAGGGGTATAAGGACAGGATTTGTTATTTCGATGTTTTTTACCGTCAATGTCCCGATGGCGGCGGTTTTGCGATTGCTGCCGGTCTCGAGCAAATCATCACCTATATTCAAGAGCTTCGGTTTGAACCGGAAGATATTGAATATCTAAGAAACAGAAACCTCTTCTCTGAGGAGTTCTTATCCTATCTGTCTAATTTCCGTTTCACAGGTGATATTTGGGCAGTTCCTGAGGGGACACCGGTTTTTCCTAAAGAGCCCATTATGACTGTTCGTGCGCCTGCCATTGAAGCGCAACTGATTGAAACCTATGTGCTTTTGTGCATTAATCATCAGAGCTTGATTGCAACCAAGGCGAACCGGGTAGTTCGTGCTGCAGAGGGAAGAACTGTTCTTGAGTTTGGATCCCGGCGTGCACAAGGTGCAGATGCTGCTATCCTGGGCGCCAGAGCTGCCTATATCGGCGGCTGTAACGGTACGGCATGCACTATCTCCGATCAGCTCTTCGGCGTCTATGCCGGCGGTACAATGGCTCACGCTTGGGTACAGATGTTTGATTCGGAATATGAAGCATTTAAGGCGTATTGCCAGCTTTATCCCAATAATGCCACGTTGCTGGTGGATACCTATAATACGCTTAAGTCCGGTGTTCCTAATGCAATCCGGGTATTCAATGAGGTGCTGAAGCCTCTTGGTATTTCTAAATGTGGAATTCGATTGGATTCCGGTGATATTGCGTATCTTAGCCGTCAGGCCAGAAAGATGCTGGATGAAGCAGGCTGGACAGAATGTCAGATCTCCGCATCCAATTCTTTGGACGAACATATTATCCGGGATCTATTACGACAGGGCGCTAAGGTGGATATGTTTGGTGTGGGCGAACGCTTGATTACTGCCCGCAGCGAACCTGTTTTTGGTGGCGTATATAAGCTTACAGCCGTTGAAAATGATGCCGGAGAGATCATCCCCAAGATTAAGATCTCAGAGAACGTGGGCAAGATCACGAATCCACACTTCAAAAAGCTTTATCGTTTCTATGGAAATGACACCGGGAAAGCCATTGCTGACTATCTGTGTGTCTACGATGAGACTGTGGATGACAGCGGTGAAATGGAAATTTTTGATCCGGAAGCTACATGGAAGACAAAGACGGTATATAATTTCTCTGCGAAGGAGCTTTTGGTTCCCATTTTCAAAAACGGAGAGTTGGTATATGAGCGTCCAAATCTTCAGCAGATTCGTGATTATTGCATGGAACAGGTAAACACATTATGGGATGAAGTGAAACGTTTTGATAACCCCCATAATTATTACGTTGACCTTTCTCAGAAGCTGTGGGATATAAAGTACAGACTTCTAAAGGATAAGGGTGTCCGATAATCTACTTTCCAAAATCAATAGGGTCGGAGCATATATGCTTCGACCCATTTTGGAGGCATCATGGAAAAGAAATGGTTCGTTTATATTCTGCTGTGCGGTGACGGCACGTTATACACAGGTATAACAGATAATATATCCAAACGGATTGCTGCTCACAGAAACGGCACCGGTGCAAAATATACCCGTGGCAGGGGACCGCTCACTGTGCGATATCTTGAGGCACTTCCATCAAAATCCATGGCGCTGCAAAGAGAGATTGCCATTAAAAGAATGAAACGAACGGATAAATTGGATTTGTGCGATTCGACCAAAGGATGTGTGATCAATGACTTATGAAGAGGTAAGAAAAAACGCAAGAAAATATGCAGCGCTATGCAAATTTTGCCCTGTATGTGACGGTGTTGCCTGTAAAAATACTGTGCCCGGTCCAGGCGCAAAGGGTAGCGGAACGGTTGCTGTCCGCAATTATAATGCATGGCAGAGTATTTATTTGAACATGGATACGATTACAGAAGAAAAACCGGTGGATACCTCGGTTGTTCTGTTTGACCAGAAATTTGCATATCCCATCTTTGCTGCGCCTATGGGAGCGGTGGGAGAGCATTTTACGGATGTTTTGCCTCAGGCAGAATATGATGAAATGTTGATAAAGGGTTGTACAGAGGCGGGAATTGCAGCTTTTACCGGAGACGGCCTGCATGATGAATATTTTCCGGATGCCTGCGCGGCCATTGGACGCTATGGATCAGGTGTTCCCACCATCAAACCCTGGTCAAAGGAAAGAGTATTTGAAAGAATCGACATTGCAAAAAATCATGGTGTAAAAGTCATGAGTATGGATATTGACGGATCAGGCTTGCCTTTTTTAAAAAATATGAATCCGCCAAGCGGTAGCAAGACTGTAAAAGAGTTGAAAGAAATTATTGATTATGCCGGTGTCCCTTTTATTATCAAAGGAATTATGACAGTGGATGGTGCGAAGAAAGCCATGGACGCAGGAGCAGCGGGAATTGTTGTTTCTAATCATGGCGGTAGAGTGCTGGATCATACGCCGGCAACAGCATGGGTACTTCCTGATATTGCAAAAGCGGTTGGCGATGAAATGACAGTTTTTGTAGATGGCGGTATTCGTACCGGATCAGATGTTTTTAAGGCTTTAGCGTTGGGTGCTGATGCCGTGCTGATCGGTCGTCCTTTTGCAGCATGTGTGTACGGCGCAGGGGCAGAGGGTGTTGAAACTTATGTACGCAGGTTAGGCACAGAGTTAGAGGATGTAATGCAGATGTGTGGTCCCCGTTCCATCGCCGAAATTAACGAAAATCATATTTACATTCCGTAAAAAATCCCCGTCTATGACGGGGATTTTTAATATTAAATTACATATCAAACACACCCATGATGATAATGCCGGATACTGTGACAGCAATAGCAGCGTAATGCTTCCAGCTGAGTTTTTCCTTCAAGAAAAGCCTGCTCCAAAGGACTGAAGCCACACAGTAAGAGGAAATGATAGGAGCGGACATGGCGACATGTTCACTGTCGGCCAGAGCATATATGTAGGCCAATTGTCCGGCAGTTTCAAATAGAGCGCCGATATACTTGGGACGTTCAACATTCGCAACCAGGGGCTGTTTCCGAATAAGGACCGTATAGATAAAGCAGACAACACCTGCCGCAAAGAATGTTAGTTCGTAGGCAACATTGGCAGAGTCTTCATTCAAATTTTCAAGAACAAGTGCATCGGCGAATGTTCCTGCGGCATCCAACAGGCAGTAGGCGATAGGGAGAGCGAATGCAAGCCAGGATTTTGCGTATTTATAGTTGGAGGCTTTCTGTCTGGCAGCGCGAAGTTCCTGGTCCTCTGTTGCTTCAACAATACCCAATCCAATCACACCGACACAGGCAAGGGCAACTGCAACATATTGCAAAGGGTGATCCATTTCAGCAGATCCAGCAATCAGACTCATGATGGCTACCATCGCGCCAGAGGCATTGCAGATCGGGGAGGAGATAGAAAGCTCGATATACCGCAAACCAACATAGCCAAGCGCCATAGAACCGATGTACAGAAGGGAAACCGGCAGGTAAGTCAGCATGACTTGCCAGCTGATTTCTACTCCGCCAATGATCTCAATAATTGCATGAACACCCATCACAAGACCAACAGCCATCACCATTTTAAACTGACTGTATTTGTCCCGGTTATCTCTGCAACCTATTTTTGAAAAGAAATCAGAGCCGGACCAGCAAAGAAGCGCGATAATTGCAAACCAAAACCAATTCATATTTAATTCCTCTCTTTATTTCAGATTGATAAGATCCGCGTCTACCATTTTTTGCAGACTCATTAAAATACCAAGTTTAGCATGGTACCAAGTTAGACCACCTTGGAAATATACGGCGTAGGGAGGCCGGATAGGACCGTCTGCCGAAAGTTCAATAGATGAGCCTTGTACAAATGCACCGGCGGCCATAATCACTTTGTCGTTATAGCCTGGCATATCCCAAGGCAGGGGAGTTGCAAAGGAGTCAACGGGTGCGGCAGCTTGTATGCCTTTGCAAAATGCAATCATGCCCTCCTCGCTTTTTAATTCGACTGCTTGGATAATGTCATGACGGCTTTCCGTGCTGTTGGGAACGCATCTAAAACCAAGGGGTTCATACAGATTTGCGGCAAAGATAGCGCCCTTTAACGCACCGGCTACTACCGTAGGTGCCATAAAGAAACCCTGGTATAATGCAGGCATAAGACCGAGATTTGCGCCTACCTCCTGACCAAGTCCGGGAGCAGAAAGGCGGTACGCGCAGCGATTAACACATTCCTGTGTTCCGCAGATATATCCGCCGATGGGAGCAAGTCCGCCACCGGGATTTTTAATTAGAGATCCCACAACCATATCTGCGCCCACATCGGAGGGTTCGATGGTCTCCACAAATTCTCCATAGCAGTTATCTACCATGCAGATAACGTCAGATTTAATGTTTTTAATGAAGGTAATTAATTCTCCGATTTGAGCAACAGAGAACGTAGGGCGGGTGGCATAGCCTTTTGAGCGCTGAATAGTGATCAGTTTTGTTTTCCCATTGATTGCTTTGCGTATGTTTTCGTAGTCAAATGTTCCGTCAGAAAGTAGATCCACTTGTTTGTAAGAAACGCCGTACTCAGCAAGAGAACAGGGACTTTCCCGGATTCCGATTACTTCCTGCAACGTATCGTAAGGAAGTCCCACAGGGGATAGCAGCTCGTCACCGGGAAGTAAATTTGCAGAAAGAGCAACGGTTAAAGCATGAGTTCCGCAAGTGATTTGAGGACGCACAAGGGCGGCTTCTGTATGAAACACATCTGCATAAACCCGCTCTAAATTATCTCTGCCGACATCATCATAACCGTATCCAGTGGTTGCGGCAAAGCAGGCTGCGGATACCCGATTTTTCTGCATAGCAGAAATGACCTTGGCCTGGTTGTATTCTGCAATGCGATCAATTTCAGAAAACCGGGCTTGAAGCTTTTCAATGGCTGTTTCACCGTAATTGTAAACTGCGGGGGAGATTCCCATGGTATTATATATATCTAAAGTGGTTTTCATTTCAGGATTCCTCATTTCTAACTGTATCAAATATTTGATTTGCGATGTCACTTAGAAGTTCCGGTCTTGAAACAATCAAACCGGTTTCTTTTTCTCCGAGAATCAGCAGGGTGTCCCCAGGACGAATGTTAAACAACTCCCTGGCTTCTTTTGGGATAACGATCTGACCCCGATCACCGACTTTCGCTGTCCCGAAAACTCTCCTGGAGTTTCCTTTTCCAAGAATATGTTTGCCGCCTGCCATGAAATCACCTCGTTCCTATTTTTCATACTTTTCATACCTAGAAAGTATAAACAAATCCGTCCCGGATGTCAATACCGGGACGGATATTTTAATGTTTTATCTGCGCCTACGATTGCCGCCAAACAAAGAGATCAGACGAAGCAGCTGAGCGAGAGAAACGGCGGTTGCTGCTACATATGTCATTGCGGCAGCATTTAATGTTTTTCTTGCGCCCGTAAGCTCATCCCTGGTAAGAAGTTCATCCTCTTCAATAGCAATCAATGCCCTTCGGCTCGCATTAAACTCAACAGGAAGTGTAACCACTTGAAAGACAAAGGATAGTCCAAAACATGCAATGCCGATATATACAATTGTTGTAGAAACTTGTCCCAGAGAAGAAAAAAGAATACCCAACAGAATCAAAGGGAGAGCAAGCTTAGATCCAAAATTGGTAATAGGAATAATTGCTGAACGTATCTTAATGGGGAAATAATGGGTAGCATGCTGAATGGCATGCCCTGCTTCGTGGCAGGCAACGCCGATAGCGGCGGTGGACGTGCTTGCGTAGACATCTCCGGACAGACGGATCACATTTGATTTTGGATCAAAATGATCGCTTAATTTCCCGGATACTTGTTCAATTCGAACGCCGTATACACCATTTCTTTGCAGAACACGCTGTGCGGCTTGTGCACCTGTGATCCTTCGGGAAGATAGTTGGGCGGAATAGCGTTTGAAGGTGTTGTTTACTTTAGCGCTTGCCCACAGGGAAAGAAAAAGGCAAGGTAAGACCAAAATGATGTAGGTCCAATCAAAACCGTAGTAATATGGATAAAATATAGGCATATGAAGCTCCTTCCGTATTTCGTAATATATCATGCACATACAATAGCATGCCCGGATGGCTTATAGCGATTCACATTATGGTTAATCGACTATTATTATATTCTCCTTTGATTGAAAAGGCAAGAACTTTACAATCTTATCATTGGTGTGTATAATGGAAGCATCGTTGATAAAAGGAGTGCATATATGAGTTTTCTTTATTTTTTGGAGAATATTCGTGTTCCCTTCTTGGATACCATTATGCTTTACATTACACAGCTGGGAGAAGAAACTGCTTTCTTGGCAATAGCGTTGGTTCTCTTCTGGTGCGTAGATAAACGTATAGGATATTTTACCCTTTCAGTCGGATTTGTTGGAACGCTCCTGAACCAATTTATGAAGTTGTTGTTTCGTATCCCGCGGCCATGGGTTATTGATCCGAATTTTACAATACTGGAACAGGCAAGAGAAGCAGCTTCTGGATATAGCTTTCCCAGTGGACATACTCAAAATGCAGTCGGAACATTTGGGTGCATAGCCTACACTGCCCAAAATAAATGGACGAAAATTATTGCTGTTGTAATTGCAATTTTAGTGCCATTTTCCAGGATGTATATTGGCGTTCATACACCGGTAGATGTCCTTGTTGCGGCAGTGATGGCTGTCGTGCTTGTATTTACCTTTAAACGGATAGTTTTCCGGGATAATGGCAAGTATTTCCCTTATCTTATCGGTGCAATGTCAATGCTCGGAATATTGTTTTTGTGCTTTGTTCATTTTTGGCCGTTCCCGGAAAATATTGACACCCATAATTTAGCCTCCGGTGTTAAGAACGCATATACATTGCTTGGTGCGTTACTTGGATTGATCATTGTGTATATTGTGGACAAAAAGTGGCTACATTTTCCGGTGAAGGCGGTTTGGTGGGCACAAATTATAAAGGTAGCTGTCGGTTTGCTTTTAGTTCTGGCAGTTAAAAGCGGATTGAGTAATCCATTAGCATGGTTATTTGGCGCATCTGCTGGCAGAGCAGTACGTTATTTCCTGATCGTGTTGTTGGCAGGTATTCTTTGGCCCCTATCCTTCAAATGGTTTGCCGGATTAGGCAGTAGGGAGTAATTTCATGTTGATTCCAATTCTTATTGTTGTCGGATTTGTGCTTCTGATAATCATCAGCGGCGGTTATGTTTTTTGGACCGCGTGCGCTCGCAGAAAAGAACATCCGTGGTTCATAGAAGAGGAACTTAAAAAAACATCCTACGGGAAATATTACCAGTTGATTGTGGCATCTGATTTATGGCTCAAGGAACACTATGCGCAGGATGTTTATATCACCAGTGATGACGGCTTAAAACTCCATGGACATTGGATCCCGGTTGAGGATGCAAACGGAACGATCATTCTTGCGCATGGTTATCGTAGCACCAAGCTTGTGGATTTTGGCGCAGTATTTGATCTGTATCATTCCTTAGGTATGAATATTCTTGTCCCGGATCAGCGTTGTCACGGCTTGAGCGAAGGTAAATTTATCACCTTTGGCGTTAAAGAAAGCGGAGATATGCGGAACTGGATAGATTTTCACAACCGGGAACTGGGTTCGTGGCAGATTATTCTCAGCGGTTTGTCTATGGGCGCTTCCACTATGATTTACCTGGCGGATGAAGATTTACCCAAGAATGTGAAAGGCATAATTGCGGACTGCGGCTTTACCTCGCCAAAGGAAATTATATCTTCTGTTTTTACCAATGTTACGCACCTTCCGCCGCTACCAACGATTTGGGCGGCAGATCTGTTTGCAAGGATATTTGCTGGGTTTCGTCTTTCTCAGAAAGATTCCCGAATTTCACTTTCAAACAGCCGTATCCCTGTTATGATGGTTCACGGGAAGAAGGATGGGTTTGTGCCGTGCAAAATGACTGAGGAAGGTTTTGCATCATGCACCGGACCTAAACATTTGCTTCTGGTTGATGGAGCAGATCACGGTCTTAGTTATATTGTTGACAGACAGCATTATACCCAGATGGTTTTAGATTTTCTTAATACAAATATAGATGGATTTCATTAAAAAGGAGAGATAGTATGGATGCGATTCGAGTTATCCGTTTAAGACCGGAGGCCTATATGCCTACTTATGGATCAAAGGAGGCTGCCGGCGCAGATCTGTATGCATGCCTTGATAAAGATATAATAATTCAACCCGGACAATCGGCGTTTATTCCTACCGGACTGGCAATGGAAATACCAAAGGGTTGCGCAGGGCTGATATATGCCCGCAGTGGACTTGCCTGTAAACGTGGTCTAGCTCCAGCCAATAAGGTTGGTGTAATTGACAGTGACTACCGGGGAGAATTCATAGTTGTGCTTTATAATCACGGAGATGAGCCGCAAACTGTTTGTCATGGAGAGCGAATCGCGCAGCTTGTCATTACACCAGTACTGACACCGGACTATACTGAAGTAACGGAACTGACTCAAACAGATCGATCTTCAAGAGGCTTTGGTTCTACAGGCAAGTAAAAATTTACTAAATTTTTATTTATAAGTTTTGGTATCTTATGAAAAATTTCCTCTATACATTTTTTTTAAAGTTATTTATAATATTCTTGTATTGTAATGATTATTGCTTTGAAATATAGAAAGATAAGGAGTTACATATGGAAGTTTTTAGTGCCATAATCAAACTGTTAGGCGGTTTGGCCATGTTCCTCTACGGCATTGAAGTCATGGGTGACGGTCTTAAGAACAGCTCCGGTGCTGCACTGAAACGAATCCTGGAAAAAGTTACAGGAAACGTGTTCATGGGCGTTTTAACTGGCGCACTTGTGACCGCAGTGATTCAAAGCTCCACGGCTACGATCGTTCTGACAGTTGCCCTGATTGGCGCCGGTGTTTTGACGCTGAAGCAGGCTGTATCCATTGTCATGGGCGCTAATATCGGAACTACGATCACAGCGCAGATCATCCGCCTTTCCGATATTGAAGCAGGTAGCAATGTGTTCTTGATGCTCTTTGATACAGACACACTTGCGCCCATCGCTTTGGTTGTCGGAATTATCCTACTTATGTTTGTCAAAACAAAAACATCCAAGACGATCGGAGATATCTTTATCGGCTTTGGTGTTTTGTTCATTGGCCTTAATCTGATGACAGAGGGTGTTAAGCCACTGATCGGATCTGAGGCTTTTGAGGCTTTTATATCATTCTTTACAAACCCCTTGTTTGGAATCCTATTTGGACTTGTTCTTACGGTTATTGTCCAGAGCTCTTCTGCCACAGTCGGTATGCTTCAAACAGTGGCTTCTGCCTCTGCAGCTGCCGGTGGCACTGTGATCACTTTCTCTATGGCATATCCGATCATTATGGGTATTAACCTTGGCACTTGCGTGACTACGGCAATGGTTTGCTCTATTGGTTCTTCCAAGGATGCAAAGCGCACCGGTGTTGTTCATATTCTGTTTAACTCCATTGGCACAATTCTTTTTATGATTGTAATGACGATTATGCAAAAATTGGCTGTATTTGGAGAAGAGTTTTGGGTAGCAACGATTGATAGCGGCGGAATCGCCAATTTCCAAACCATATTTAATCTTATTACAGCTATCGTGTTGATTCCGTTCACAGGTATTCTGGTTAAGCTTTCTGTACTTTTTGTTAAGGACGAAAAGGGGAAAGCTCTCAATCACCCGGAACTACACACATTGGATGAAAAGCTTTATATTTCTCCCACCGTTGCAGTCGGGGAGGCAACAAAGGCTGTTGCAGCTATGGGCAATCTGGCAAGAAATAATTTTGCCAGATGCTGCAAAAAATTGTTTCACTATGACACATCCGACCTTAAAGCTATTGATGAAGATGAGGCATGTATCGACCAGTTTGCAGACAATGCAGACCGGTTTATGATCGGTCTTTCCAAGGTCGTTGAAAGCGAAGCAGACGATAGACAGGTCGATTTGTTGATGCAGACCGTTCCCAATTTTGAGCGTATTGGTGACTATGCTACAAATATGGTCGAGCTTGCACAGCGGCTGCAGGATGAAAAAACTGAGTTTTCCGATGTTGCAAAGGAAGAACTTACTATATTGTCCAATGCTGTTGTTGAAATTTTGGATATTACTGTTAACGCATTTGAACAAAACGATAATCATGCAGCTAAGGCTATTGAGCCCTTAGAGGAAACGATTGATGACATGATTATGATTCTGCGTGACCGCCATACAAAACGGCTTAAAAACGGCACGTGCTCCATAGGAAGTGGTTTGGTGTTCATGGAAACACTGACATACTTTGAGCGCGCGTCTGACCAGTGCTCCTCAATTGCTGTAATGATGCTTTCCAGAGAAAATGACGCAATTCTGCAGAACCATTATGAGTATCTGCGCGCGATCCATTCCGGAAATGATGCAGCATATAATGCAGAGCGGGAACGTCGTCGTGAGCAGTATATTATGCCTTTGAACGCAATTCAGATTTCATAAATAATTAGCCCCCGAAGGATTTTGAAATCCTTCGGGGGTGTCTTTATGTATTAGTAGAATAATAGATCGGAATAGGTGGGATAGGGCCAGTAAGATTTGTCTGTGATTTGTTCCAACAAATCTGCATCAGCTCGGACAAGCTCCATATCCGCTACAATAACGTTCCGGTAGTAAAGGGCAGATTCTTCAGCTCCGCAGGGAACAGATTTCAGATCATTGCGCAGACGCTCACATTTTTCATAAAGAGAGTCCGTTGTAGTTGAAAGTTTTTCAACAAGAGCAGTCTCAGACCGACAGGAAGCACCAACAGCTTTTTTTGCAATTATTGTGTTACACAGTGAGGAGGTGTATGCTGTGGCGGCAGGCAAAATCTGGTGCATGACCATGTCGATGCTGGTTAGGGCTTCAATGTTTATGATCTTGCAGTAAGCCTCCAGATGAATCGCATAGCGGGCACGGAATTCATTTTCGGTGAAAATGCCATGTTTGGTGACCAATTCAATGTTCTTATCAGACACATACATAGGCATGCAGTCTGCGGTGGAGGGGAGATTGCTAAGACCTCTGCGTTTGGCTTCTTCTTTCCATTCGTCAGAATAGCCGTTACCATTAAAAATAATCCGCGCATGATCAGTAAATGCTTTGCATACCAGTTTTTGCAGCGCAGTTTCGAAATCGTCTGCGTTTTCCAAAACATCTGCAAATTTAGAAAGCTCTTCCGCCATTATTGTATTCAATGCAATATTGGGTCCGGCAATGGATTGAGAGGAGCCAAGCATACGAAACTCAAACTTGTTTCCGGTAAAGGCGAGGGGAGAGGTCCTGTTCCGGTCGGTCGTATCCTTCGGAATAGACGGTAAAACGTCAACACCGATACGCAAAAGGCTTTTTTCGGGATCAGTGTAGTTAGTTCCGTTGATAATGGAGTCTACAACAGCGGTCAACTCATCACCCAGAAAAATAGATACGATAGCCGGAGGCGCTTCGTTTGCGCCCAAGCGATGATCGTTGCCTGCGGACGCTATTGTGCAGCGCAGGAAGTCCTGGTATTCATCTACGCCCTGAATAAAGGCTGCCAGGAAGACAAGAAATTGCGCATTCTGACGTGGAGTCTTTCCGGGACTAAACAGATTCCGTCCGGTGTCCGTAGTCAAAGACCAGTTATTATGTTTTCCTGAACCGTTGACGCCTTCAAAAGGCTTTTCATGAAGCAGACAAACAAGATTGTGCTTTGCTGCGCACTTTTTCATGATTTCCATGATCAGCTGGTTGCCGTCGCAAGCACTGTTTGCGCTGGAATATATGGGGGCAAGTTCATGCTGACAAGGAGCTGCTTCGTTATGTTTCGTCTTGGAGAGAATACCCAGACGCCAGAGCTGTTCGTCAAGATCCTTCATGTATTTGGATACTCGGGTTCTGATAGTTCCGAAATAATGATCTTCAAGCTCCTGCCCCTTAGGCGCATGCGCGCCGAAAAGAGTACGGCCGGTCAGACGCAGATCTTCTCTCTGGGAGTATAGATCCTTAGGAAGAATAAAATATTCTTGTTCCGCGCCAACAGAGGCATCTACACGCACAGTATCCTCGTCACCAAAAAGACGGAGAATACGAACAGCCTCACGGGAGACCTCATCAATAGAACGAAGCAAGGGCGTCTTCTTATCCAGCGCCTCTCCGGTGTAGGAGAAGAAACAAGTGGGGATATACAGGCTGCCATCCTTCACAAAAGCGAAGGATGTAGGATCCCATGCGGTGTATCCACGGGCTTCAAAGGTCGCGCGAAGTCCACCTGAGGGGAAAGAGGATGCATCGGGTTCGCCCCGAACCAATTCTTTGCCTGAGAACTCCATGATCACTTTTCCGTCGCCTGTGGGGGTGATAAAGGAATCATGCTTTTCTGCTGTGATTCCCGTCATTGGTTGGAACCAGTGCGTGTAGTGAGTAGCGCCTTTTTCAAGGGCCCAGTTTTTCATGGCTTCTGCGATTTCGTTTGCTGCGTCCAACGGCAGAGAGGCTCTGTTGCTGATGCATTGTTTCCAAATCTCATATATCTCTGTTCGGAGACACTGCTTCATAGTAGCTTCATCAAACACGTCGCTGCCAAAAATCTCAGGTACATTAATGGTTTTGTCCATAGTCGCTCTTCCTTTCTTACGATATGAGCATACTTACCTAAGATTTTATGCTAAATCTCAGTAAATTGCAAGGTAAAAATATGTATAATTTTGATGCTTTGGCAATCACTGTCATGTACAATGACACCAAATTATACTGTTTTTAGAAAAAAACAAAAAATTGACAGTTAATTCTATTGCATTTTCTAATTCTTCTATATATAATACCCACAATTAACAAATATAGGGGGAGTACGGTATGCAAAGCTATTCTACCATGTCACACCAACAGCTTGTAAAGGCATACGATTCTGAAATATCACATTTTAATAAGCTGAAATCCCAGAATCTGAAGTTGAACATGGCGAGGGGAAAACCCTCCAAGGCGCAACTTGATATGGTTAATGATCTGTTTGATGCGATGACTTCAGCAGATGATTATATGAGCGACGGAATTGATGCGAGAAATTACGGTGAACTTTCCGGACTACCTTGCGCTAGAAGGTATTGGGCGGACGTCCTGGGCTGCAAGCCTGAACAGACATTTGTTGGCGGCGCCTCCAGTCTGACGCTGATGTTTGATGTGATTTCCCGCGCATATTCCCACGGTCTGCTTCATAGCGTTCGTCCGTGGTGCAAAGAGGACAAGGTCAAATTTTTATGTCCCAGTCCGGGATATGACCGTCATTTCCGGATTACAGAGTTTTTTGGCGCAGAATTGATTACTGTGCCTATGACAGATTGCGGTCCGGACATGGATATGGTGGAGGAGCTTGTAAAGGATCCCTGTGTGAAGGGCATTTGGTGCGTTCCTAAATACTCCAATCCCGACGGTATTATCTACTCCCGAGAGACGATTAATCGTTTGGCATGTCTAAAATGCGCTGCTCCGGATTTTTTGATCATGTGGGATAATGCTTATTGTGTGCATGAGTTTGATGGAGAATATGTTCCGTTCCCCGACATGATTGAACTGTGCGCAAAAGCAGGAAATCCAGATATGGTTATGGAATTTGCGTCCACATCCAAAATCACATTTCCAGGATCCGGCATCTCTGTTGTTGCATCCTCCGAGGATAATATCCGATATTTTGAGAAACTCTTTTCCGTACAAATGATTTCCTATGACAAAGTAAACCAGCTTCGTCATGTCCGATATCTGCAGAATAAAGAACATACGTTGGATATTATGAAAAGACATGCTTCTATTATGAAGCCAAAGTTTGAGATAGTAGCAGCTGTTCTTGACAAGGAGATCAAAAATCTGGGCTTTGCTGAATGGAACGCTCCAAAAGGCGGTTATTTTGTGAGCCTGAATACAATGTCTGGCACAGCGAAACGGGCCTTGCAGCTCTGTGAGGAGGCTGGCGTTGTAATGACCCCTGCCGGCGCTACATACCCTTACGGCATTGATCCCGAGGACCGCAATATCCGCATCGCGCCAAGCCTTCCTCCTGTTGAAGAATTGGAGAAAGCTATGGAGATTTTCTGTGTCTGTCTTAAAGTTGCGGCGCTGGAGAAATTACTGGATAAATAAATATACAATAAGCTGCTGCAGATAATACTTGCAGCAGCTTATATTCATCTGTTATAATGGTTAGCGACGAAAGGGTGAGATCATGGCAAAAATTCGTGAAATACTTCAAAAACATCGAGATATAATAAGCTATTTGTTCTTTGGTGTATTGACTACATTGGTCAATTATATAGTATATTTTACACTTTATAATTTGATTAAATTGTCAGGTATCATCAGCAATATTATTTCATGGGTTGCAGCCGTGATTTTTGCATTCCTTACTAATAAACCGTTTGTTTTCCAAAGTAAAGACTGGTCTTCTGCCACAGTACTTTCCGAACTGACGAAGTTTGTCGGCTGCAGGGTGGGATCAGGATTGTTGGAAACCGTAATCATCTTCGTTACAGTGGATATCCTAAGCTGGAACGGTAATCTTATTAAAATACTGACGGGCATTCTGGTTGTGATCATCAATTATTTTTCCAGCAAGAAAATAGTATTTAAATAAATGACGGAGGCTTTGCCTCCGTCATTTGTTGTGTCCGAATATAATATTGGGATCATTAAACTCTTTGAGTCGCTGTTCATATGCGGCCATTGCAGAGTCCCGGAAAGCTGCCTGTGTTTCATGACCGGTAAGGCCTACAAAATACTCGCAGAAAAGGGGATTCAGAGGAAGGATAGGCCCGAGAATCTGCGTACAGATCAGATTTCGCATACGCATACCTTCCAATTGGCTGTCCCGATTGATGCCGATTCCCCGAAGACATTTTATAAAATAGTTTTCTGTATTGTCGCCGTAAAGGAAACTGAATTGAGAACGGAAACCGACAATTTTTATATCGGAAAACTCACCTAAAACCTTTCCGTTGAAGCGATCAAACAAGTTTGTCTTCACAGTAAAATCAAACAATCCTAAAGCCTCTGTCTGGATGTTCTCTGTTACATAATTGATGCTCTTGGTGAAAATCTCACCGGCATTTCCTGTAGCCAAAATAGGGGTGCCGGCGTTGACCAGTTCTTCTAGTCGTGCGCGGAGAGGCATGAGTTTTTGAATAACTCTTCGCTGAATGGCTTCACTCATGGATCCAATATAGATCATATCCGGATCATGAGATGCAAAGTACGGCTCATCAGTTAAGGATGTGAATATGAATTCTGCATGAGGAAGGGTGGACTGTAAATAGGTAACATTTTGTCCATCTCCATATAGATTACAAACTTCATTGAATAGAATTTCAATTGTCATTTATACCCCTCCTTTGCCGCGATTGCAGAGAGCTTCCTTAACCTTAGCCGCATCTGTGGGTCGGTATAATTCATGCAAAACATAGATATTTTTGCAAATATTCGTATCTAGCAACTCTGCTCCGTTGGAGGAAACAGGTGTACAGAATATTTTTTCTTTCTCAACGCCGGCTAGTTGTGCGCGAAGATAGTGGTCAAGACATCTGGGTCCGGCGAATATGATCTGACGGATAGAAGGATCTGTAAAGGCAGAGTAGTCGCAGTCATAGAGCCAGCAGATACTTTCAGAGTTGCCGATGTTATCGTCCTTGTCGTCTACTAGTACGATGATGCCTTTGTTATCAACATTTGCTTTTGCAACATAGTCATAACATCTTGCGCAGGCGATAGGATTTTGTCCCTTTGCCATAAGCATTGTAATATTAAGATCTCCTGCCTGGATTTCTTCCAGCCGTGTTTTTACGATTTTAGACTGAGAGAATCCCTTGGAGATTTGCTCATAATCAAGACCAAGTTGATTCAATAGCGCTATTGCTGCAGCGAAGTTATAAATATTGACAATATTGTCGTTGATCAAACAGAAGTCCTCATTCGTTCCGTTGTGAGAAATCGTAAATGTTTGATTATCGCGGTTAATATCCGTAATCAAGAAATTGGGTTGAGGAGATTTAAGACCGCAGTTTGGGCAGAAATGGCGTCCAATATGATTATAACGGACATATTCGGATTCCAGATATTCGCCGCAGTTTGGGCAATATACGATATCGCGAATGTGCTGTTTTTCGTTATTTGCAGGTTTTTCCGCATCTAAACCGAAATAAATACATTCCTGTCCCTTTATTCCCAAGGAAGAAGCTATTAAATCATCAGCGTTAAGGATCAGTTTTG
This sequence comes from Faecousia sp., assembly GCA_045595075.1. Taxonomy (GTDB): domain Bacteria; phylum Bacillota; class Clostridia; order Oscillospirales; family Oscillospiraceae; genus Faecousia. The sequence goes on along the minus strand of JAZNZT010000001.1, from coordinate 10,081 downwards.
TCTTGGAGGGGAGGGCGGTGCTGATAATATATTGAATAAATTCTGTGTGTGCATTTCGCTTAAGGGAATCCCGCATGATATTGTTGCAGACAAGGTAATCCGGCTTGAGATAGGGGTAGATCAAAAGAGAACTTCTTTCATCTACTTCCAAAATTGCAATATCTTTCTTAGGTTTCCCCAATAGTGTTGTATCTTGAATAAGGGCAGAAATTACCCCTGCTTGAATGTTGGAGCCGAAACTGTTGTTGGTGATAGAATAGCCGTTTTCTTTCAAGATAGATGCAATTAGGTTGCTTACTGTTGTTTTTCCGTTTGTTCCAGTAATAGCAACTACAATTTTAGGCGGTGTAATTTGTCCGAGAAAATCTTTGCAAATCTTAGTTGCTATTTTTCCCGGGAAATATGTGGCATTTTTGCCGAGAATTTTTAAGAGAAGTTGGGAGGCTTTGGCTGCGTATAAGGCCAGAAAATATTTGATTTTACCCATGTTATCTCTTCCTTCTGTATTTTCATTTGATAAGGGCAGTCGCAGATGCGACTGCCCTTGTGGCGTTATAAAATCTCTTTAATAGACTGCTTAAGAATTTCAAGACCTTTCAGGAGCAGATCATCTTCAATGACAAGGGGAGGCATAAGCTTCAAAACATTGTTATCGCGACCGACACGCTCTACGATAAGACCGTTCTTAAAGCAGGCAGCGATCAGTGGTTTTGTCATATCGCAGTCAAAGGCGGAGAAGTCAATACCCCAAATCAAACCGATGCCGCGGCAAGAAATCTTGTCGCTTAAGGGGCAAATCTGGTCATGTAGATATGCCTCAACGATTTGTCCTTTACGTTTAACCTCGGACTCGATATTTTTATCTACAAAGGTTTCCAGTCCGGCTTTACCAGCAATCAATGAAAGCTGATTACCACGGAAGGTACCGGTATGCTGACCAGGCTCCCAAATATCCAGTTCAGGCTTAAACAAAACCAAGGCAAGGGGCATTCCACAGCCGCCAATGGATTTGGAAATGGTTACAATATCAGGAACGATATTCGCTCTTTCAAAGGAGAAAAATGTTCCGGTACGTCCACATCCGACCTGAATATCATCAGTAATCAGAAGAATATCATGGCGGTCGCAAAGTTCACGAAGCTGTACAAGCCACTGGGCGGGGAATACATTAATACCACCGTCCGCCTGTACGGTCTCCAGAATGATGGCAGCAGGCTTATCAACACCGGAGTGATCGTCAGTGATCAATCGTTCCATGTACGCAATGGTATCCAGCTCCGGGAACATGTCGGGAGCGGGAACATGGGTTACATTTATAAGGTTTTGACCTGCGCCTTCTCTTGAACAGCGGTCAGTAGTAAGAGATAGAGCGCCTAAAGTCATTCCATGGAATGCACCCATGAAGGCAAATATATTTTGGCGGCCTTTGACTTTTCTTGCCAGCTTTACAGCAGCTTCAACGGCATTTGTTCCGGTAGGGCCTGCAAACTGAACTTTGTAGTTCAGACCTCTGGGTTTCAAAATATGTTCGTAAAAGTATTCCAGAAATTCACGCTTGGGAGCAGTGTACATATCCATGGAATGTACAACTCCGTCAGATTGCAGATAGGAAATCAGCTTCTGATTAATTTGGTCAGGATTGTGGCCAAAATTCAGAGCACCAGCACCGGCAAAAAAGTCGATATATTCCTTTCCGTTCTCATCTGTCATCACAGATCCTTTGGCTTTTGTGAAGACAGTGGGAAAGCTTCTACAATAGGAGCGTACATTAGATTCAATATTTTCAAAAACAGATGTGTTCATATACAATACATCCTTCTATAGTAGTATAATATGATCATATAAACTATATCATATTCCTATTTTAAAATCAAGGGCATATGTATTTTCTCACGTTCTATGTTAGCTAAAAATATATTGACAAAAAGAAATGGTTGGGTTATAATACTCAAGCGTTCGCGAGAGTGTTGGAATGGTAGACAAGCACGTTTGAGGTGCGTGTGGTGATCGCCGTGTGGGTTCGAGTCCCATCTCTCGCACCAAGAATTCTCCAAATCCTATTTGGATTTGGAGATTTTTATTTGACAAGAGATGAGACTCCAAAGACCGTTAAGAAAACGTGCCGGTTGCATGTTTTTAAGCCGTGGGAGAATACTTGAAGATCAGTGCTGCATTTCGGTCAATTGCATTAATTCTTATATTCTGCTATAATACAGATGAGAAGGAGGTAATACAATGATTAGATTTTTTGTAAATCCACAGAAAACGGAATCTGATTATATTGTTTTATCCGGGGAAAACGCCGCTCATGCCAGAGTTCTTCGTTTGAGAACAGGGGAACAAGTCTTGGTATGTGATGGTCAAGGGAATGAGTGTCTGTGTACTGTTACGGATATTGGCTCCGATCGAATCAGCCTTATTGTAAATTCCAGGCAGAAATCCAAGTCTGAACCGACTGTAAAAGCCAGTATCTATATGGCTTTTTCCAAGGGAGATAAATTTGAACATGTTATTCAAAAAGCAACGGAGCTTGGCGCTTATGAAATCGTTGCTTTTCCATCAGCTCGCTGCGTGTCAAGACCCGATGACAAAAGTATAAGTAAAAAGATAGAACGCTGGCAAAAAATTGCAGCTTCAGCTGCAGAACAGGCTGGCAGGGGAATCGTTCCGCAGGTTATTGTCCTTAAAAACTATACAGATGCTTTGAAAAGAGCAGTGGAGTCAGATATGGCTGTTTTGTTCTACGAAAATGAGCATGCAACAACTTTGCATATGGCACTGAACAGCAAACCATATTCATCGATCAGTCTGCTCTCCGGACCGGAAGGTGGATTGGAGTTGAAGGAGGTTCAACAGGCATTGGATGCCGGGCTTTCTGTTTGCACTTTAGGCAGACGCATCCTTCGCTGTGAAACTGCACCTTTGTGCGCCCTGTCTGCTGTAATGTACCAATCCGGTGAATTTTAAGAAAGTCCTCTGCTGTAGCAGAGGACTTTTTTGATTACTTGTGATATTTTGTCCCGGCTTGAATTGACTCAGCGCGGTAGATTTGCTCCATGACCATAATTCTGGCTAGGTGATGTGGGAAGGTCATGGGACTCATAGAAAGCTGAAAATCTGCTCTATCTTTTACTTTTTTTGCAATGCCGAATGAAGAACCGATCAGGAAGCATGCGTTGCTTTTTCCGGAAATTTTTATATCCTTTAATTTTTGCGCCAGGCTTTCAGAGGAAAGCATTTTGCCTTCTGGCGTAAAAACACAAAACCAGCTGTTTTTGGGAATGTTACTTATGATTTGATCGGCCTCTTTTTCAAGACCTGCATAAATCTCGGCCATAGATGGATTGTCGGGGAGGCGGACCTCAGGGAGCTCTAAAAGCTTAAATTGACAAAATCCTTTTAATCGTTTTTCATACTCTGCCGCAGCAGATAAATAGAACTTTTCTTTTAGTTTCCCCATGGCGATCAATGTAATCTCAAACATATATTCACCTCCTTTTTATATTATAACATAAAAATAACAGAAATCAAATTTGCTGGAATCGGAATACACATATTAGTTTTTTGCAAACTAAAAGAAAAGGGAGGTGCGCAATGAAAAAGAAAAAAATACTTTCTGCAATCGTTTCGAGAACAAGTAAAGGATCTTGTAACGATGACCGTTTGGGTTTTGATCCAATGGGAAGCTATACCGGTTGCCCGACTGATCAATTCGAGACTCCGGTACAGGATGCAGACGATCTATAAATATTTCAGCCCAACCGGAATGGTTGGGCTGAATGTAGTTTATTTTGATTTTTGATGTAAATATTTATTACGGGTAGCAATTCCACCACGTATATGACGCTGTGCTTTGTTGTTATCTAATATCTTCCTTGCTTTAAGATACAGAGTTTTGTTATACTGAGGTAATCTTTGAGAAATGTCCTTGTGTACCGTGGATTTTGAGATACCGAAATGTTGTGCGGCAGTCCGGACGGTTGCACCGGTTTCGATTATGTACACAGCCAGTTCGCAGGCACGCTGCTCGATAGTATCTGCCATATATTCCCCTCCCTGGTGTGTGCTACCGTGAAAATACTATGACAGAGTAAAATCAAATATGCATCCTTGACAGATAAGCTGTAAATCAGTAAAATAAAACCGTACGATATTGTCGTTTTTGGAGGATATAATGCGCTTATTTCACAATGATTATAATGAGGCTTGCCATCCTGAAGTTCTCAATAAGCTGATTGCATATACGGGTTGTCAAATGAACGGCTACGGAGAAGATCCCTGCTGTAATAAAGCTGCGGATCTGATTCGCAAGAAATGCAACCGGGAAGATTTGTCTGTCCATTTTTTTGTAGGCGGTACACAGGCAAATTTAACTGTCATTGATGCGGCATTGAGACCCCATCAGGCGGCGATCGGTGCGGTGACGGCTCATATTAATGTGCATGAAACCGGAGCGGTAGAGGCCACAGGACATAAGGTGATCGGATTGCCATCAAATGACGGCAAAATTACTGCACGACAGATTGAAGAAACCGTTTTGAACCACATTCATGACGAAAGTCATGAACATATCGCTCAACCTAAGCTTGTATACATTTCCAATCCCACTGAGCTTGGAACAATATATTCTTTATCTGAATTGGAAGAGATATCTCGCGTCTGCAGAATGTATGGGTTATATCTCTTTGTTGACGGCGCTCGTTTGGGATATGCACTCGCAGCAAAGGACAATGATGTTACACTTGCGGATCTGGCAAGACTTTGTGACGTTTTCTATATTGGGGGTACAAAGGTAGGCGCACTGTTTGGTGAGGCGGCGGTTATTTCGGAACCTAAAATCGCGGAAGATTTTCGTTATATCATTAAACAGCATGGCGGCATGCTTGCTAAAGGCTGGCTTTTAGGTATTCAATTTGAAGCGCTTTTTGAAAACGATCTGTATTTTAAGATATCAACACATGCGGATCGAATGGCGGATCAAATCAGAACTACGCTGTCCCAACTAAATTATCCGTTGTATGTGGATGGCATAACAAATCAGATTTTTCCAATTTTACCGGATAAGTTGCTTTCTAAACTGAAGAACGAATTTACTTTTTCAGAACAGGAAAGGGTAGATTCTTTCCATCGGGCGGTTCGGTTTTGCACCAGTTGGGCAACGAAGCAGGAAGATGTAGATGCCTTGTGCGAAGCGCTTGTTAAGTTATCTCAGTGAATAGTTATAGATTATTTTAGAAAGTGGTGAAATAATTGCCGGAGTTGAATAAAAAGACATTAAGGAATATCTTTTTGGTCGTGGCGGCATGCATTATCCTTTATTGGTTGTTGCATGAAACAGAACGTGTCAAGAATGTGACCGCATTTATTGGTGGAATAGTGTCTCCTTTTGCAACCGGTGCGGCGATTGCTTTTATCTTCAATGTTCCGATGCGTGCATTTGAAAACCTTCTTAAGGGCATCAAACAGAATACCCTTCGGCGCATTGTGTCCATTATTTTGACATTCATTTCAATTTTACTTGTAATTGCTCTGGTTTTCTGGTTGTTGATACCACAGCTGATCCAGACTGTTCAGTCTTTGATTCCAAAGCTGTATGATTTCTTTATTAATCTGGAAACGCTTTTTAAATCTTTCCTGAATGACAACCCGGAACTGTTGAAATGGGTAACGGAGAATACAGATTTCACAAACTTTGATTGGGCAAGTCTTGCACAAAGAGCAATCTCTATGATTGGAAACAGTGTTTCCACCATTGTCAGTGGCGCATTTACCGCTATCGGAAGCCTCGCAGGTGCGCTTGTAGAAGCAGTTATTGCTATTGTGTTTGCTGTGTATTGTCTGTTTCAGAAGGAAACCCTGGCAAGACAGGGCAGAAAGCTGCTATATGCTTTTTTTCCGGAGCGCTTTTCGGACCATGTTGTGCGTATTCTCCGGCTGACTAATAGCACTTTTTCAAATTTCCTATCCGGACAATGTGTCGAAGTTTGTATTCTGGGTTGCTTGTTTGCTGTAAGTATGGCGATATTCCGCATGCCTTATATTCCATTGGTCAGTGTGCTTGTTGCAGTGACGGCGTTTATTCCCATTGTTGGCGCATGGATAGGCTGCGTATTTGGAGCCTTCTTGATCTTTGTTGAAGATCCCATGCTTGCTGTTTGGTTTGTTGTGATGTTCCTTGTACTCCAACAGATCGAGAACAATATGATCTATCCCAGAGTTGTCGGAACATCTATTGGGCTTTCCGGTATGTGGGTTCTGGTTGCTGTTGCAGTCGGTGGAGAAATTATGGGTGTCGCCGGTATGTTCCTTATGATCCCGGCAGCTTCTGTGATCTACACACTGCTTCGTGAAGTGACACAGAAACGTCTTGCTACTAAAAATGTGGAATCCTCAAAGCTTGTGGAGCAACCGCCTGAGTTAAGGCCCAGATTTAAAAATGTCAAAAAAGAATCCAAGAAAAAACAAAAACAATCTGCGCAGACCCATGATAAAAAGGATTGATAATCCAGTCCCTAAAAATTATTTTTAATAAAACAACCCGCTGGATCGCAATAACCGGTCCAGCGGGTTGTTTTATATCTTCGTAAATTCAAAATCTTCAAAATGTAGTTTGTCACCAACATCTATTCCAAAAGGTAACAGCGCCAGAGCTACCTCAGAGACAACGCCTGATTCGTCATATTTTACATATGCGTAGTCTCCACGGATGTCAATTACAGAACAATTCATATTTTCTCCTTGTAAAAGCCGCCCCCGGAAATCCCGGGGGCGGTGATGCATTTAAGAATCAGTCCTTGTACATCTCGACCAGCTTCAGCAGGTGCTCGTAGCGTTCCTTAGCGGCAGCTTCGTTCTTAGCGAACAGTTCAGTTGCACGCTCGGGGAACTCACGGGTCAGACGGCTGTAGCGAGCCTCGTTCATCAGGAACTCCTGATAGCCATCCTTGGGAGCCTTGGAGTCCAGAGTGAACTTGCCGGTTTCCTTGGAGGGATCAAAGCGGAACAGATTCCAGTAACCGCAATCAACAGCCTTCTTCATCTCGGCCTGGCAGTTCATCATGCCGCCCTTGATAGAGTGCATCTCACAGGGAGCATAGCCGATGATCAGGGAAGGTCCGTTGTAAGCCTCGGCCTCACAGATAGCCTTGATGGTCTGTGCCTGGTTAGCGCCCATAGCGATCTGAGCGACATAGACATAGCCGTAGGACATTGCAATCTCAGCTAAGGACTTCTTCTTGGTCTCCTTGCCGGAAGCAGCGAACTGAGCAACCTGGCCAATGTTGGAAGCCTTGGAAGCCTGACCGCCGGTGTTGGAGTAAACTTCGGTATCAAACACAAAGATGTTTACGTCCTTGTTGGAAGCCAGAACATGGTCAACACCGCCGAAGCCAATGTCGTATGCCCAGCCGTCGCCACCGAAGATCCAGACGGACTTCTTGGACAGATATTCCTTCTTGGAGAGGATGTCCTTAACAGTGTCGCAGCAAACCTTGGACTCCAGGTTGGCAATCAGAGCCTTGGTGGCAGCCTTGTTGGCTTCGCCGTCATTGTAGGTATCCAACCAAGCCTGGCAAGCAGCCTTGCGCTCGTCGCATGCTGTGGTCTCCATGACGGTCTTAACCTTGCCTGCCAGAGATTCACGGATCACAGCCTGTGCGGTGTACATACCAAGGCCATGCTCGGCGTTATCCTCAAACAGGGAATTGGACCATGCAGGACCGTGACCCTCAGCGTTGACACAGTAGGGAGAGGTGGCAGCAGGACCGCCCCAGATGGAGGAACAACCGGTAGCGTTGGAGATATACATACGGTCGCCGAACAGCTGGGTAACAAGACGTGCATAGCTGGTTTCAGCACAGCCTGCGCAGGAGCCGGAGAACTCAAGCAGGGGCTTCTTGAACTGGCTGCCCTTGACAGAGTTGTCTTCCATTTCGGGTTTCTGGGATACCTTTGCGACCATGTAGTTGAATACATCCTGCTGAGCCAGCTCAGATTCTTGAGCAACCATGGTAATGGCGCTGGTGGGACATACGCCTACGCAGACACCGCAACCCATGCAGTCCATGGGAGAAACAGCCATAGTGTAGGAGTAAACACCCTTGCCCTTGCCAGCCTTAACAGGTACGATCCGTGCAGCCTCAGGAGCAGCAGCGGCTTCCTCAGCGGTCAGAGCGAAGGGACGGATGGTAGCATGAGGACAAACATATGCACAGTTGTTACACTGGATACACTTGGTCTCATCCCAGTGAGGAACAGTAACAGCAACACCGCGCTTCTCGTAAGCAGCAGCGCCCAGAGCGAACTGTCCGTCAGCATAATCGACGAAAGCGGAAACAGGCAGGCTGCCGCCGTCCATCTTGCCTACAGGAGTCAGAATGTTCTTAACAACAGCGACGGTATCCTCGCGACCTTCCAGAACGACCTCAACAGCCTTGTCCTCGGCATTTGCCCAGGAAGCGGGAACATCGATCTTAACATAAGCGGTTGCGCCTGCATCGATTGCATCCCAGTTCTTGTCAACAATATCGCGGCCCTTCTTCAGGTAAGAAGCCTCTGCAGCTGCCTTCATGTAGCCGATAGCTTCCTCACCGGGCATAACATTTGCCAGAGAGAAGAAAGCGGACTGCAGAATGGTGTTGGTGCGCTTGCCCATGCCAACCTTGATAGCCAGATCGATAGCGTTGATGGTGTACAGCTGAATATTGTTAGCGGCAATGTAGCGCCTGGAGGCTGCATCCAGATGATGCTCAAGCTCCTCCAGAGACCACTGGCAGTTGATCAGGAAGACACCGCCGGGCTTGACGTCCTGAACGATCTTAAAGCCCTTGGTAATGTAGGAAGGATTATGGCAAGCCACAAAGTCAGCCTTGTTGATGTAGTAGGGGGACTTGATGGGCTTATCACCGAAACGCAGGTGAGAAACAGTAACGCCGCCGGTCTTCTTGGAGTCGTACTGGAAATATGCCTGTACGTACTTGCCGGTGTGGTCACCAATGATCTTAATGGAGTTCTTGTTAGCGCCGACAGTGCCGTCGCCGCCCAGACCCCAGAACTTGCACTCGATGGTGCCTTCGGCAGCAGTATTGGGGGAGGGAACCTCTGTCAGAGACAGGTTGGTAACATCGTCAACGATACCAATGGTGAACTCGTGCTTGGGAGCATCCTTCTTCAGCTCGTCATAAATAGCGAAGACAGAAGCGGGGTGGGTGTCCTTGGACCCCAGGCCGTAACGGCCGCCGATGACGGGAACGTTGTTGCAGCCGCACTTTGCCAGAGCCATCACGACATCCTGGTACAGGGGCTCGCCCTGGGAGCCGGGCTCCTTGGTACGGTCCAGAACAGCGATCTTCTTGACGGTGTCGGGGATAGCAGCCAGGAACTTGTCGGAGCACCAGGGACGGAACAGGCGGACCTTGACCAGGCCGACCTTCTCGCCGTGAGCGTTCAGATAGTCGATGACTTCCTCGATAACGTCACAGACGGAGCCCATGGCGACGATGACGCGGTCAGCGTCGGCAGCGCCGTAGTAGTTGAACAGCTGATAGTTGGTGCCCAGCTTCTCATTGACCTTGGCCATGTACTTCTCCACAACTGCGGGCAGAGCGGTGTAGTACTTGTTGCAGGCCTCACGGTGCTGGAAGAAGATGTCGTCGTTCTCGTGGGAACCACGCATTGCGGGGCGCTCGGGGTTCAGGGAGTGCTTGCGGAAAGCTTCCACAGCCTCCATGTTGGTCATTTCCTTCAGATCCTCATAGTCCCAAATGGCGACCTTCTGGATCTCGTGGGAGGTACGGAAGCCGTCGAAGAAGTTGATAAAGGGAACGCGGCCCTCGATGGAAGCCAGGTGAGCAACGGCGCCCAGATCCATAACTTCCTGAACGTTGGTCTCAGCCAGCATTGCAAAACCGGTCTGACGGCAAGCGTAGACGTCGGAATGGTCACCGAAGATGTTCAGAGACTGAGCAGCAACGGTACGGGCGGAAACGTGGAACACGGAGGGCAGCAGTTCGCCGGCGATCTTGTACATATTGGGGATCATCAGCAGCAGGCCCTGGGAAGCAGTATAGGTGGTGGTCAGGGC